>NZ_BAAGYZ010000142.1:0-14477 GCF_054778995.1 Streptomonospora sediminis | reverse complement strand
GGTTCCTCGGCCACCGGGCGCACGGCCGGCCGCGGCTCGGCCGCAGGTGCGGGCGCCGGAGCCGGCGGCTGGGGTTCGGGCGCCGGTGCGGTGGCCCGCTGCGGGCCCGGGGACTCGCTGCGCGGTTCGTCGAAGCCGGCCGCTATAACGGTGACCCGCACTTCGTCGCCCAGCGCATCGTCGATGACCGCGCCGAAGATGATGTTGGCCTCGGGCGCCGCGGAGTTGGCGACCAGCTGGGCGGCCTCGTTGATCTCGAACAGGCCGAGATCGGAGCCGCCCTGGATGGACAGCAGCACCCCGTGGGCGCCGTCGATACTGGCCTCCAGCAGCGGTGAGGAGATCGCCATCTCGGCGGCCGCCACCGCCCGATCGTCGCCGCGGGCCGAACCGATACCCATTAGCGCTGATCCCGCGCCCTGCATCACCGACTTGACATCGGCGAAGTCCAGGTTGATCAGCCCGGGTGTGGTGATCAGGTCCGTAATGCCCTGCACACCGGAGAGCAGGACCTGGTCGGCCGCCTTGAACGCGTCGAGCACGCTGACCTGGCGGTCGGAGATCGACAGCAGCCGGTCATTGGGAATCACGATGAGCGTGTCGACTTCGTCGCGCAGCATGGCGATACCGGACTCGGCTTGTGTGGCGCGGCGCTTGCCCTCGAAACCGAAGGGCCGGGTGACCACGCCGATGGTCAGGGCTCCGAGTGAGCGCGCGATGTCGGCGACCACCGGCGCGCCGCCGGTTCCGGTGCCGCCGCCCTCGCCCGCGGTAACGAAGACCATGTCGGCGCCCTTGAGGACCTCCTCGATCTCCTCGCGGTGGTCCTCGGCGGCCTTGCGCCCGACATCGGGATTGGCGCCCGCGCCGAGCCCGCGGGTGAGTTCGCGGCCGACGTCGAGCTTGACGTCGGCATCGCTCATAAGCAGCGCCTGAGCGTCGGTATTGATGGCGATGAACTCGACGCCCTTGAGTCCCTCTTCGATCATCCGGTTGACGGCGTTGACGCCGCCGCCGCCGATTCCGACGACCTTGATGACCGCGAGGTAATTCTGCGGTGCTGCCACGACGAGGGGCCTTTCCGCTCGCATCGGCCAATCGCGCCGTTCCGCCCGTGCGGAACCTGCCGTCCTGCGGCGGCGAACGGACCGATTGGCTGTCCGGTTCTACAGTCTTTCCTCTGGGCCCCCTCAGATCGGCGCGGGGCCGATCGGGTTCCCATACAGGGCTTCGGGCTCGCAGCCGGGCGGTCTCCCTACTGTGGGTGCTCCCGCCACATGCGCCCTTAAAGTCTCAGGTCCATACTTATGTCAACCAACGGTATTGCTTCCCGACAGTAAGCCGCTGCCTGCCTGCGGGCAACTAACCACGAGTTCAGCCTAACGGCGTGTCGCACGGTGCGGCGATGTCCCCTCCGGCGCGTCGCGTCTGGAATGTCGGCCTGTGCCGGGAGCGTACGCGCAGCCCGGAGCCGTCCGGATACGCGCGGATCCCCGCACCGCGGGGTTTTCGGCGGCCTATTCGACAACGGCCATGTCCGGCGCGCTGACGTCGTAGTGCCGCTCGGGCCCGGGCGGATGCTCGTTGAACAGAATCGTGAGGATCTCGCTCTTGCGCTTGCTGCACTCGGTGCCGCCCCAATCGACCGTGGCTCCGCTCTGCAGTTCCAACTCCATGGCCGAGCGCTTCGCAGCGTCGATGCTGACGATGCGCCCGCCGACAGCGGCCGGAACCCGCTCGACGACCTTGGCCGCCGCCGCGATGGCGGGGTTGCCCTCGGGCTCGCCGGAGACGGTGATCAACGGGTGGTTCCGCGGCCGCTTGTCGGTATCGGAGATGCGCACCCCCGCCCCGTCGACCAGCCGGAACCCGTCGCCGGCGCGCATGGCCAGCACCGGGGTGCGCTCTTGGACCTCGACCCGCAGTGCGGCCGGCCAGCCCCGCGACACCTGCGCGGACTCCACCAGCCGCAACTCTTCGGCCCGCTGCGCGGCGGCATCGGTATCGACCCGCGCCAGCGGTGTCCCGGTCGCGACACCAACGGCGCCGGCCACCCGTTCGGAGTCCAGCCGGTGGGTGCCCGAAACCTCGATATCGCGCACCACCAGCAGCCGCGAACCCAGCACCACCCAGGTGGCCACGGTCAGCACCGCCACGATGAGCAGCACCACGAAGGCCGCCTTCCAGGGGTCCGAACGGCGCCGGCCGGCCGCGCGCTCCGCGGATGTGCCGCCGCGTGCGGCAGTGTCCTCGGTGGTCGCGCTCACCGTGCTCTCGCCGCCCTTCGCACTGCGCGAATGCCCCGCGCCTAGTCGCCGACCCGTTCGGCCTGGTCCAGCGCCGACAGCGCCTCGACGATCCGCGGGCCGAGCTCGGTGACGTCGCCCGCACCCATGGTGATGACGATGTCGCCGGGTTCGGCCGCAGCCGCGGCCCGCGCCACCGCCTCGGCGCGGTCGGGCTCGTGGCCGACCCTGCCGTGGGTGATGCCGCGGGTGATCAGTTCGGCGTCGACCCCGGGCTCGGGATCCTCCCGCGCGGCGTAAATCGACAGCACCACGACCTCGTCGGCCGCGGACAGTGCCGCGGCGAACTCGTCGGCGAAGATCCGGGTGCGACTGTACAGGTGGGGTTGGAACACCGCCACGACCCGGCCCGGCGATGCGCCCGGACCACCGCCGCTGGTGTCCAGCGCCGCGCGGGCCGCGGCAAGGTCGGCCGCGATCTCGGTGGGATGGTGGGCGTAGCTGTCGTAAACCGCGACACCGCCGGCTTCGCCCTTCAGCTCGAAGCGGCGGGCCGCGCCGGTGAACGCCGCCAGCCCGGCGACGGCCACCTCGGGATCGTGGCCGAGCACGTCGGCAACCGCGACGGCGGCGGCGGCGTTGAGCACGTTGTGCCGGCCGGGCACCGCCAGCTGGGCGGCCACCGGCTCGGCGCCCGGGGCGGTGAGGGTGAAACCGGTGCTGAAACCGTCGGCCGCGATATCGGCGACCCGGTAGTCGGAGTCGGCCGCCTCGCCGTAGGTGACAACGCGTTTGCGCAGGCCGCGGGCCAGCTCGGCGACGCGCCGGGCACCGGGGTCGTCGATCCCGACGACCAGGGTGTCGGCGACCCGCTCGGCAAAGGCCGCGAAGTTGGCGTGGATCTCCTCCAAGCCGCCGTAGTTGTCGAGGTGGTCGGCCTCGACGTTGGTGACAACGGCGATCTCGGGCGAAAGCATCAGGAACGAGCCGTCGCTTTCGTCGGCCTCGGCGACGATGACACCGCCCGCGCCGGCGTCGGCACCCTGTCCGGTGGTGACCAGCGCACCGCCGATCACGTAACCGGGTTCGGCTCCGGCGTGCTGCAGGACGACGGTGAGCATGGAGGTGGTGGTGGTCTTGCCGTGGGTGCCGGCCACGGCGACCCCGCGGCGCCCCAGCAGCAGCGCGCCCAGCGCGGCGGCGCGCGGGATCACCCGCAGGCCGCGCGCCCGCGCCTCGGCGAGTTCGGGGTTGTCCTCGCGCACGGCGGAGGAGACCACGACCGTATCGGCGGTGCCCACGTTGGCGGCATCGTGTCCGACGCTGATGGTGGCGCCCATGGCGGCGAGTTCGTGCAGCAGGCGGCCGTCCTTGGCGTCGCTGCCGGTGACCTCGGCACCCAACTGCAGCAGCACCCGGGCGATACCCGACATGCCGACGCCGCCGATGCCGATGAAGTGGACCCGGCCGAGTTTGTCAACAGGCACCGGGTCGGTGGCTGGGACCAGGCTCACCGGGCGTCCTTTCCGTCGTCAACGAAGGCGTCGCCGTCGTCGGGTTCGTCGCCGCCGTCGAGCGCAGGGTCGATGGCGGGCTCGGACGCGCCGCGTTCGCCGCGCGCGATGGCCACGACCTCGCGGGCGAGCTCCATGTCGGCGTCGCGCCGCCCCATCCGCGATGCGGCCTCCGACATCGCGACCACGCGGTCGGTGTCGGTCAACAGCGGGATGAGCTGCTCGGCGATCCACTGCGAGGTGAGATCGTTGTTCTCGACGAGCAGTCCGCCGCCTGCCTCGACGATGGGTTCGGCGTTGAGGCGCTGCTCGCCGTTGCCGATGGGCAGCGGGACGAACGCGCCGGGAAGCCCCACCGCGGTCAGTTCGGCGCAGGTCAGCGCGCCGGAGCGGCACATGGCAACATCGGCGGCGGCGTAGGCGAGGTCCATGCGGTCGATGTAGGGCACGACCACGTAGGGGACGCCGTTGCGGGTGCGGTCCTCGGGTTCGTCGGCGTTCTTGGGGCCGACGACGTGCAGCACCTGCACACCGGCCCGGGTGAACTGGTCGGCGGCGGCGAACGCGGCCTCGTTGACGGCTTGGGCGCCCTGGGAACCGCCGAAGATCAGCAGGGTGGGCAGTTCGGGACGCAGCCCGAAGTGCGCACGGGCCTTGTCGCCCATTGCCAGCCGGTCCAGCGACGAGATCTGTTCGCGCAGCGGGATGCCGAGGTAGCGGCCATGGCGGATGTCGCAGTGCGGGTGGCCGGTGTAAACGTGCGGGCTCAGCCGCGCGCCGAGCCGGTTGGCCAGGCCCGGAAGCGGGTTGGCCTCGTGGATGACCATGGGGATGCGGCGCCGGCGCGCCGCCAGGTAGCCGGGGGTGGCGACGTAGCCGCCGAAGCCCACCAGGATGTCGGCCTCGATGCCGGCGAGGTGGTTGCTTGCGGCGCCGATGGCGCTGGCCAGCTTGCCGGGGACCGAAAGCAGCTGCGGGGTAAGCCGGCGCGGCAAGGGAACCGCCGGAATGGTGCCCAACTCATAGCCCCGCATGGGGACGAGGCGGGTTTCGAGTCCTCGTTCGGTGCCCAGACACAGGATCCGGGTCTGCGGGTCGATACGCATGAGCGCATCGGCCAGGGAGAGCGCGGGCTCGATATGCCCGGCCGTGCCGCCTCCGGCGAGGGCTACCCTCATCGTCGCCGATTCCTCCTCGCTTGCGCCTGCTGCGGGCGCGATCGGTTGTCCGCCTGGGCCGCGGCCGGACGCTTGGGAGCGGCGCCGGATGCCGCGGAGTCCAGGCCCAGCCAGCTTAGAGCCCTTTGCACGCGGCTCGGACCGCGTGCGGCCAGCACCCTGCGCGCGTCCGGCTCGGACTTGGCGAGTGCGAGCAGGATACCCAGCGCGATCATCGTGGGGATCAGCGAGGAACCGCCCGCCGAGACCAGCGGCAGCGGGATCCCCGTAATGGGCAGGACACCGATGACGGTACCGATGTTGACCATCGCCTGGATGATGATCCAGCAGGTGATCGCGACCGCGGCCAGCCGAGTGAAGGGGTCGCTGACGCGTGATGCCACGCGCAGCCCAGCGTAGCCCAGAACCCCGAACAGACCCACGACGGAGAGGGTGCCGATCAGGCCGAGCTCCTCGCCGATGATGGCGAAGATGAAGTCGCTTTCGGGGTGGGGCAGGAACCCCCACTTCTCGCGGCTGCCGCCGATACCGACACCGACCACGCCGCCGGTACCCAGCGCGTAGAGGCCGTGCAGCAGCTGGAACCCGGAGTCGGTGGGGTCGGCCTGGGGGTTGAGGAACGAGGTGATCCGCGCCAGGCGGAACGGTTCGACGGCGATCATGATCGAGGCCAGGGCGGCCACCATCCCGATCATCCCCAGGAACAGCTTGCCGGGGGCGCCCACCACCCACAGCAGCGCCAGGAAGATGGCCAGCAGCACGAACGATGTGCCCAGGTCGGTGCCGATCAGCACGAGCACGACGAGGGTGCCGCAGCCGGGCAGCAGCGGGATCAGCAGGTGGCGCCACTCCGCCAGCTGCTTGAGGTCCTCGCGGCGGGCGAGCACGTTGGCGCCCCACAGCGCGAAGGCGAGTTTGGCCGGTTCGGAGGCCTGGATGGTCAGCCCGCCGATCTCCAGCCAGCGCATCGCGCCGCTGCCGTAGGCGTCGCCGCGGATGACGGTGAGCACCAGCAGCACCACCGAGACGAGCATCGCCGGGTAGCCCACGACCCGGAACGTGTGCACGGGCAGGTGCGAGGCCAGAACAAGCAGCGGCAGGCCGGCCGCCGCCGCGAGCGCCTGTTTCTGGAACAGCGAGAACGCCGATCCGGTCTCGGTGTAGGAGTCGACCATGGACGAGGACAGCACCATGGTCAGGCCCAGCGTGGTGAGTAGCGCGGTGGTGCCCGCCAGCAGGTAGTAGGAGGTCAGCGGCCGGTTGAGGGCTCGGGGCAACTCGCGCAGCCAGGACCGTGCGCCGACGCGCGGCTCCCGGGCCGCCCGATCGGCCGCGACCGATGTCGAAACCGCCATTCACGACCTCCGCCCGCCGCAGTTCTCCCAGCGTCGACCAAGTGTGATGGCTCGGCGCCGCGAAGCGTCGGACATATTGCGCGTGTTGGCGTACTCGGGCGCACATGTGTCCGCTCAGCGGCTTCGGGAGCGCTCCCAAAGGCCAGGTAGTACGCCTGCGGGACTCTGGAGGCCGCTCCCCCGTGCCGCCGCAGCGCCGTGTGCCGCCATGTGCAGCGTGTGCCCGGCATGTGCCGGATGCGCCGGCGCGGCTGCGGCCGCGCCGGCGCATCCGGGAGTTGCCGGACTCGCGCAATGGACCCGGTCCCGCCCGGACCGGCCGGGATCAGCCGCGGGCGGCCACGGCGGCGGCGAAGCGGCGGCCCCGCTCGTTGTAGTCGGTGAACATGTCCATCGACGCCGCGGCCGGCGCCAGCAGGACCGTGTCGCCGGTGCGGGCCAGGCGGGCCGCCGCCGCGACGACCTCGGACATGGCCTCCTCGCCGGTTTCGGCGACCTCCACCACCGCTGCTTCGGGCGCGTGCCGCTGCAGCGCGGCGCGCAGCCGGTCGCGGTCGCGGCCCAGCAGCACCGCCGCGCGCAGCCGCGGCGCCGCCCCGCGCACCAGGTCGTCGACCTCGGCGCCCTTGAGCAGCCCGCCGGCCACCCACACCACCGATTCGAACGCCGACAGCGCGGCGGCGGCCGCGTGCGGGTTGGTGGCCTTGGAGTCGTCGACGTAGTCCACACCGGCGACCGAGCCCAGGCGGGTCATGCGGTGCGGTTCGGGCGCGAAGGCCTTCAGCCCGGCACGCACCGACTCGGCCGCCGCACCCGCCGCGCGCGCCAGCGCCGCCGCGGCCAGCGCATTGGCGACGTTGTGCGGAGCCGCGGGCACCACGTCGGCCAGCGTGGCCAGTTCCGCGGCGCCGCCGTGCGGGTCGTCCACAAAAGCGCGGTCGACGAGCAGGTCCTCGACCATGCCGAGCTGTCCCGCCCGCGGCGTGGCCAGGGTGAAGCCGTGCAGCGGCGCGGCGGGGTCGCCCGCGGTCTCGGCCAGGTGCACCGACCAGGGGTCGTCGGCGTTGACCACCCGCAGGGTTCCCGGCGCGTAGATGCGGCCCTTGGCGCGGGCGTAGGCCTCCAGGCCGCCGTGCCAGTCGAGGTGGTCGTCGGCCACGTTGAGGACCGCGGCGGCGTGCGGTGCGAGCGTGGCCGACCAGTGCAGCTGGAAGCTGGACAGCTCCACCGCCAGCAACTCGGGGGCGGCACCGGAGTCGGACGGCAGCGCCGCCTCGACGATCGGGGTGCCGACGTTGCCCACGGCCACGGCGTCGCGGCCGTCGGCGCGCAGCATCGCCTCCAGCATCCGCACCGTGGTGGTCTTGCCGTTGGTGCCGGTGATGGCCAGCCACCGCTGCCCCTCCGGGCGCAGCCGCCAGGCGAGCTCGACGTCGCCGATGACCTCGGTCCCGGCCGCGGCCGCGGCCATCAGCAGCGGGGAATCGGGGCGCCAACCCGGCGAGGTGACCACCAGATCGGCCGCCTCGGGCAGGGCGGGCTCGCCCAGCAGCACCCGGGCGCCCTCGGCGCGCAGGGTCTCGGCGAGCTCGCAGGTGGCGGAGTCCTCGCGGGCGTCGACGACGCTCACTTGGGCGCCGTGGGCCAGCAGTACCCGGGCTACCGGGGGCCCGGAGACCCCCAGCCCGGACACGCACACCGCGCGGCCCGCAAGAGCAGCGGCAAAGGCGGGATCGGCCGGGGAGCCAGTGGGGAGGGGGGTGCGGGAAGGCCCGCCGACGGGGGTCAACGCGGCATCCATTCCAGATAGAACAGGCCGATGCCCACACCCACCAGCAGCCCTTGGATGATCCAGAAGCGGATGACGATCGTGGTCTCGGCCCAGCCGACGAGTTCGAAGTGGTGCTGCAGTGGCGCCATTCGGAATATGCGTTTTCCGGTCAGCCGGAAGGACCCGATCTGCACCATCACCGACATGGTGACGAGCACGAACAACCCGCCGATGACCAGCAGCAGCAGTTGGGTGCGGGTGGTGATGGCCAGGCCCACGATCAGCCCGCCCAGCGCCAGCGATCCCGTGTCGCCCATGAAGATCTTGGCGGGCGGGGCGTTGTACCACAGGAAGCCGATACACCCGCCCAGACAGGCCGCGGCCACCACCGCCAGGTCCAGCGGGTCGCGCACCGGGTAGCAGCTCGGGGCGAGGTAGGCCACGCAGCTCTGGCGCAGCTGCCAGTTGCCGATGAGCACGTAGGCGACCAGGGACAGGATCATGGCGCCGGTGGCGAGGCCGTCCAGGCCGTCGGTGAGGTTGACGGCGTTGGAGAAGCCCACGATCAGGAACAGCGCCCAGGCCACGAAGACGACCAGCAGCAGCGGGGGCCCGAAGTCGCGCAGGAACGAAAGCTGCGGCGAGGCCGGGGTGTAGCCGTACCCATTGGGGAACTGGGTGACCCCGACGGCGAACCCGACGCCCACGATGGTCTGGCCCAGCATCTTCGCGCTGCTGCGCAGCCCGAGGCTGCGGCGCTTGTAGATCTTGATGAAGTCGTCGAGGAAGCCGACGGCGCCCATGCCCACGAACAGGAACATCACCAGCAGCCCGGAAACCGTGGGCCGGGTCATCAGCACCAAGTGCGAACCGAAGTAGCCGATGATGGCACCGATGATGATCACGATGCCGCCCATGGTGGGCGTGCCCTGCTTGGTCTTGTGGCCTTCGGGCCCGTCGTCGCGGACCTCCTGGCCGAACTTGAACCGGAACAGCACCCGGATCACCAGGGGCATGGTCAGCAGTGCGACGAGCAGGGACAGGCCCGCCGCGACGAGAATGCCGGTCACTTGGCGTCCTCCCCGGACAGGTCCTGCACCGACTCGGCGGACTCTGCGCCGGGCGCCAGTAGCTCGGCGACCCTCTCCAGCCCTGCCACTCGCGATCCCTTCACCATGACGACGTCAGTGGGCCGCAGCCGTGCGCGTACCGCCGCGGCGGCCTCGTCGGCATCGCGGACCCGCACCACCTCCGGACTCCATTCGGATTCGGCGGCGGCGCCCTCGGCCATGGGCGCGGCCTCGTCGCCGACGACCACGAGGGTGCTGGCGCCGCTGCGGGCGGCCAGGGCTCCGGCGCGGCGGTGCTCGTCGCCGGAGAGGTCGCCGAGTTCGGCCATCACCCCCAGCACGGCGTGCGTGCGCCGCTCGCCCTGCTCGCCGAAGGCCTCCAGGGTCTGCAGCGCGGCGGCCACGGACTCCGGGTTGGCGTTGTAGGCGTCGTTGACGACGGTGGCGCCGTCCGCGGTCTCAGTGATCTCCATCCGCCACCGGCTCACCGGACCCGCACCGGACAGCGCGTCGGCGATCCCGGCCGGCTCCATGCCCATCTCAGCGGCCACTGCGGCCACCGCCAGCGCGTTGTGCACCTGGTGGGCGCCGACCAGCGCCAGGCGGACCGGGGCGGAGTCCCCGCCGATGCGCAGGGTGAACCCGGCGCGTCCGGCGGCGTCCAGCTGCACGTCCTCGGCGCGCACGTGCGCGTGCGGCGCCAGCCCGAAGGAGACGACGCGGGCGGCGGTGCGCTCGGCCATCGCGGCCACCGCGCTGTCGTCGGCGTTGAGCACGGCGACACCGCCCTCGCCGGCCGCGGGCAGTGCCTCGACCATCTCGCCCTTGGCCTGGGCAATGGCTTCGCGGCTGCCGAACTCGCCCAGATGGGCGCTGCCGACGTTGAGCACGATGCCGATGCGCGGCGGGGCGATCTCGCACAGGTGGGCGATGTGGCCGCGCCCGCGGGCGGCGGCCTCAAGCACGATGAACCGGGTGTCGGCCTCGGCCTGCAGCACCGTCAGCGGATGGCCGATCTCGTTGTTGAACGAGCCGGAGGGCGCGATCGTGGGGCCGAGACCGCTGAGGACCTGGGCCAGCAGGTCCTTGGTCGTGGTCTTGCCCGAGGAGCCGGTGACCCCGACGATGTCGGCGCCGGTCAACTCGCCGGCCACGGCCCGGGCCAGGCGGCTCAGGGCCGCAACCACCCCCTCGTCGCCTCCGTCGGTGAGCAATTGCGGCGCCGCGACCGGCCGGGATCCCAGGACCGCCGCGGCGCCCGCGGCGACAGCGGACCGGGCGTAGTCGTGCCCGTCGACCCGTTCGCCGCTCAATGCGACGAAGAGCGAGCCCGGTTCGGAACGCCGGGAGTCGATGACGACGGGTCCGAATACGACGTCCGTAGGACGCGCCGGTCCGCTTATTCGGGATTGGGTGATCTCAGCGATCCGATCGAGCGTCAGCGCGATCAAATCCACTCCTCATGTCTGGCCCGGCCCATTGCGCCAAAGGCGCCTCAACCAAGGCGACGGCGCGGTGACAGGGGATGGCGCGATCCGTCGACCCCGAGGCGGCGACGATACGCCGCGGGCCGGGCTGCGATTGCCGGACCTACCTTAGAACATTTGATTGCCCGCGTTGTGCGCAGACCGGAATAGCCCGCCCCCGCCCTAAGCCCGCGGCAGCCCGGGGCCGGAGCGGGAGACCGCGCAGCCCGTGGCCGGGCGTGGCGCGGCTGCGCCTGCCCCGCCGGTTGCAGCGGGGCGGGCGCGCAGGCGCTGACCTGCCTGTGCCCGCGTGTGGTTGCGTTGTCCGTGCGTGGTGGGCGCCCTCCTGACTCAGTGGGCGGTGCGCCGCCGCAGCGCGGCGAGCAGCACTTCGCGGTCGTCAAAGGCCAGAATTTCTCCGGCGATGTACTGGCCGGTTTCGTGGCCTTTCCCCGCCACCACGACCGCATCGCCGGGCCTCGCGCGTGCGACGGCCAACTCGATGGCCGCGGCGCGGTCGGGTTCGACCGTGACACGGGCGCGCTGGTCGCGGGGCACCTTGGTGACTCCGTCGAGCATCGCGGCGGCGATCGCGACCGGGTCCTCGGTGCGCGGGTTGTCGTCGGTGATGATGAGGGCGTCGGCGAGGCGGGCCGCGGCCTCGCCCATCAGCGGCCGTTTGGCGCGGTCGCGGTCGCCGCCGCAGCCCACGACCATGGTCAGCGAGCCCTGGGTGACGCCGCGCAGCGCGGTCAGCACCGCTTCGACCGCACCGGGCTTGTGCGAGTAGTCGACGACGGCGGTGAAGTCCTGGCCGGCGTCGACCCGCTCCATGCGCCCGGGAACGCCTGGTGCGGCGGCCACCCCCTCGATGGCGGTGTCCAGGGGAATGCCGGCCTCGACCAGGCCCACGATCGCGGCCAGGGCGTTGGCGACGTTGAAAGCGCCCGGCAGCGCCACCGACGCCTCGGCCTGCATGCCGCCGGGTCCGGCGATGCGGAACGTGCTGCCGCCGGCGCCGAGGTGCAGGTCGAGAGCGCGCCAGTCGGCTTCGGGATCGCCTTCGGCGGAGTAGGTGGTCACCGGGACCTCGCCGCGGCCGCGGACCTGGTCGATGAGTACGCGGCCGAACCGGTCGTCGCTGTTGACCACCGCGATGCGGCAGTACTCGGGGGTGAACAGCCGCGCCTTGGCGTCGAAGTAGTCGCGCAGGTCGCTGTGGAAGTCCAGGTGGTCCTGGGAGAGGTTGGTGAACACGGCCACGTCGTATTCGGTGCCGCCGACCCTGCCCAGGGCCAGCGCGTGGCTGGAGACCTCCATCGCCGCGGCGGCGACACCCTGTTCGCGCATGCCGGCGAAAAGTCCGTGCAGGTCGGTGGCCTCGGGTGTGGTCAGCGACGAGGCGACGCGGTTGCCGCCCACCCGCATCTCGACGGTGCCGATCAGGCCGGTGGCCATGCCGGCGGCGCGCATTCCGGATTCGGCCAGGTAGGTGACCGTGGTCTTGCCGCTGGTTCCGGTGGTGCCGATCAGCAGCAGGTCGTCGGCGGGGCGCCCGTAGACCCAGGCGGCAACGCGGCCGAGTTCGGCGCGGGGGTCGGCGGTGGTGACCACCGGCAACCTGGTGGCGGCGGCGCGGTCGTAGCCGGCGGGGTCGGTGAACACGGCGGCCGCGCCGGCGTCGGCGGCTTGGGCGGCGAAGTCGGCGCCGTGGGCGCGGTTGCCGGGCAGCGCGGCGTAGAGGTCGCCGGGGCGCACGGCCCGCGAGTCGTGGGTGATGCCGCTGATCGCGGTGGCGGCGGGGTCGGTGTGGTCGCCCGCAGCCGGCGCGGCGCCACCCGGCTCGGCCGCGTCCGCGGGGTCGACGTAGGTGACAAACGCCTCAGACCCCAGCATTCGGGCGAGTTCGGACAGCGGGCGGGGCTGGGTGTGATCAGGTCGCATTACCGGTGGCACGCCGAGAGGTTATCGGCTGTGGGGGCCGACCGGTAAATCCGCGCTGCAGGCGCGCCTGCCGGACCCGCCCGCAGCGGAGTCCGGAGCGTGCACGCGGGCCGCAAGCGGGCGCTACCCATCGCCGAACAACCGGATGTTGGGCGGCTCGGTCCCTGTGGGCGGGACCTTCTGCGACTTCAGCGCAAAGGACATGATGTCGGTGAACACCGGCGCGGCGGCCTGGCCGCCGTAGTACTCCTCCTTGGGGTTGTGCAGCACCACCTGGACGATCAGCTCGGGGTCGTCGGCGGGCGCGAAGCCGACGAACATCCCGGTGTGCCCGCCGCCCTCGTAGGTGCCGGTGTCGGGGTTGACCCGGTTGGCGGTACCGGTCTTGCCGGCAACGCGGTAGTTGGGGATCTGCGCGGCCTGAGCGGTGCCGTGCTCGCCGGTGACGGCTTCGAGCATCCGGGAGAGCTCGGCGGCGGTCTCGGTGGAGATGACGCGCTCGCGCGGGGCCTTCTCAGCGGGGGTGAACCCGCCGTCTTCGCTGGAGGTCCCGGCCACGATGGTGGGCTCCACGCGCACCCCGCCGTTGGCGATGGTGGCATAGACGCTGGCCATCTGCGCCGCGTTGACCGACAGCCCTTGCCCGAAGGAGACCGAGGCGAGCTGGGTGCCCCACCAGTCGTCGGGGTCGGTGAGGATGCCGGCGTTCTCGCCGGGCAGGTCGAGCCCGGTGGGCTCACCGAACCCGAACTTGCTCAGGTAGCTGTAGAGCTTCTCGGCGCCGAGCTGCTTGCCGACCTTGATGGTGCCGACGTTGCTGGACTGGGCCAGGATGCCGTTCAGGGTGAGCTGCTGGGTCTTGTGGAAGTGGTCGTCGGAGAAGGTCCGGTCGTGGACCTGCATCGAGTAGGGGACGGTGTAGACGCTCTCGGGCGTGGTGGCGTCCTCTTCCAGTGCCCCGGCCATGGTGATGACCTTGTTGGTGCTGCCGGGTTCAAAGGCCTCGGCAACGGCGCCGTTGAGCCGGTCCTCGGCGGGGTACTCGCCGTAATCGGACTGGTCGTAGCTGGGGTAGTCGGCCATCGCCAGGATCTCGCCGTTGGGGCGCATCACGATCGCGCTGCCGCCGTCGGCGTCGAGCTCCTCGGCGCGCGAGGCCAGCGCCTGGCTCGCGTGCCACTGGATGTCGCGGTCGAGGGTCAGCCGGACGTCCTTGCCGGGCGCGGGTTCCTGGGCCAGGCCCCCGGCCATGGGGATCCGGACTCCCGACGCGCCCATCTCGACCTGCTGCTTGCCGGGTTTGCCGGCCAGCGTGTCGTCCATGATGCCTTCAAGGCCCTCAAGGCCGTGGTCGTCGGACCCGGTGAACCCCACGAGGTCGGCGGCGCCGGTTTCGTCGGGGTAGACGCGGTTGTAATCGGTCAGTGCGGCGACACCGGTCAGCCCGAGCTCCTCGAATTCCTTCCATTTCGCCGGCGCGACCTCCTGGGCGACCTCCTCGTAGCGGCTGGGTTCGGCACCGACCTTGGCGGCGACGTCGTCGCGGTCCAGACCGAAGTGCTCGGTGAGCTTGGCGATGACCTCCTCGCGTTCCTCGTCGCGGATGGCCACCGGGTCGACGTAGACGGTGCGGGCCTCGACCGACATGGCGAAGGGGGTGCCGGAGGCGTCGGTGATGGTGCCGCGGGTGGTGGGGACCTCGATGGTGGTCATGCGCATGTTCTCGGCCCGCGCAGCGTAGTGCGGGGCGTCGATCGCCTGGATCTGCACCAGGCGGCCCGCGAAGAACAGCAGCACCACGCCCATGATGATCCCGGCGAGGTGGATGCGCCGCCGCGGGTTGCCGCGTTTGAGGGGCGGACGCGCGGCGGGCCGCGGCGGGCCGCCGCCGGGAGGGCGGCGCCCGGAGGACCCGCCCGGGCGCGGGCGGCGG
>NZ_BAAGYZ010000141.1:0-1066 GCF_054778995.1 Streptomonospora sediminis | reverse complement strand
ACAACGCCCCCACCACCGCAGCCGCCACATCCCCCCGACCATCACCCACACCCACCGTGATCACGGTGACCGGCCCGTCGTTGCGCAGCACCTCCAGTACCGAGTCGATCCACTCTTGGTCGCCCTCCTCGGGGACCACGACCAAGCGGTGTTCGCCGCGGCCGGGCCCCGGCTCCCACTCGATGGGCTTCCAGTGGATCCGGTACCGCCAGTCCTCGCTCGGCGCCGGCTCGTGCTCCACTGCCGCCGAACGCGCTGGGGGCGTCGCCCAGTAGTCGCTGTGTGCAAAGGCGTACGTCGGCAGCTCGATGCGCGCCGGGGGCCTGCTCTTGCTTTGGGTCTCGATTGCGGCCGGCCACCGCACAGATGCGCCGGAGGTCCAGATTTCGCCGGCCGACCGCAGGAACCGGTCCATGCCGCCGTCGTCGCGCCGCAGTGTCCCCGCCACCGCGCTTCCCGTCCCGTCCAGGGAGTCGATCATGCCCATGGTCAGCACCGGATGCGGGCTGACCTCGACGAAGCAGCCGTATCCCTGTCCGGCGAGGTCCTCGATGGCGTCGGAGAACCGGACCGGGTCGCGCAGGTTGCGGAACCAGTAGTCGGCGTCCAGGGCGGTGCCGTCGAGGAATCCGCCGACCGCGGTCGACCGGAACAGCGTGGTCGCGGGCCGAGGGGCGATCCCGGCGAGTTCGGTGCCGAGCTCGGTGCGGATCTGCTCCACCTGGGCGGAGTGCGCCGCGTAGTCCACCGGCACCCACCGGGTGCGCACGCCCTTGGCCTCGCACCAGTCGACCGCCCCCTGCAGCGCAGCGGTCGAGCCGGAGAGCACCGTGCTGGTCGGGCCGTTGACCGCGGCCAGCGACACGTCGGAGCCCTCGCCGAGCAACGGGGCGATGTCGTCCGCCCCGGCGCGGACCGAGAGCATCCCGGCGTCACCGGCGATCCGGGCAAGCAGCCGGGAACGTGCCGTCACTACCGTGAGCGCGTCGGTGACGCTCAGCGCCCCGCTGACGCAGGCCGCGGCGATCTCCCCCTGCGAATGCCCCACCACCACATCCGGCACCAC
>NZ_BAAGYZ010000140.1:0-1204 GCF_054778995.1 Streptomonospora sediminis | reverse complement strand
ACAACGCCCCCACCACCGCAGCCGCCACATCCCCCCGACCATCACCCACACCCACCGTGATCGTGTGGACTTCGCCGTATGTCCGCAGCAGGTCGAGGACGCTGTTGATCCACTCCTGGTCGCCGTCCTCCGGCACCACCACCAGCCACGGGCCGGCCGAGCCGGCGGGCGGCGGGCCCCACTCGATGGGCTTCCAGTCGACCCGGTACCGCCACTGGTCGGTGATCCGGGAGTCGCGGCGTGCCTGCCACCACTCCGACAGGCGCGGCACCACCGGCTTGAGCGCATCGGGGGCGTCAGCCATGCCGATCAGCTCCGCCAACCCCGAGACGTCGCCGTTTTCGACCGCCGACCAGAAGTCGCCGGTCATCTCTTCCCCGGCGGCGGTGGTGGGGTCCTGTTTCGGCCAGTACTTGCGGTGGTCGAACGCGTAGGTGGGCAGTTCGACGCGGCGGGCGTCCAGCCCGGTGAACGCCGTGTCCCAGCGGACGTCGATGCCGCGCACCCATACTTCGCCGACCGATCGCAGGAACCGGTCCATGCCGCCGTCGTCGCGCCGGAGCGAGCCCGCGACCACTGCGCCGGCCTTCGTTACCGCCTCCTCGGGCAGGGAGTCTTCTGTGCCCGCGGTGAGAACCGGGTGCGGGCTGCATTCGATGAAGCACCGGTAGCCCTGCTCGGCGAGGTCGCGCACCGCGTCTGCGTAGCGGACCGGTTCGCGGAGGTTGCGGAACCAGTACTCGGCGCCGAGCGCCGTGCCGTCGGTGCGTTCTCCGGTCACCGTGGAGTGGAACGCCGCATGCCCGGCCTTCGGCGCGATCCCGGCGAGGAGGGTGCCGAGTTCGTCGCGGATCTGCTCGACCTCGGGCGAATGCGAGGCGTAGTCCACCGGCACCCGTTTCGCCCGGATGTCGCGATCGGCGCACCAGGCCGCCACGTTGTCGAGTGCGGGCACTGAGCCGGAGAGCACTGTGCTGGTCGGGCCGTTGACCGCGGCCAGCGACACGTCGGAGCCCTCGCCGAGCAACGGGGCGATGTCGTCGGGGCTCGCCTGCACCGAGAGCATTCCGCCTCCGGTGAGCCCGACGAGCAACTGCGACCGCGTCACCGAGATGCGCAGCGCGTCCTCCAGGGAAAGGGCTCCGCTGACGCAGGCCGCGGCGATCTCCCCCTGCGAATGCCCCACCACCACATCCGGCACCAC
>NZ_BAAGYZ010000139.1:0-7221 GCF_054778995.1 Streptomonospora sediminis | reverse complement strand
GATCCCGCGGGGCTCGGGGGTGTTGTCGGTGAGCACGCCCGCGCCCGCGGCCGGCGCCGAGGGCGCAGGCCCCGCGGACGGGAGCTCGCCGAGCCCGATGTCGATACGGGCCGCACCCCCGCTGTCGGACTGCAGGACCTGGGGCAGCACGACGGTCACGCCCATCGCCTCACACCTCCACGGCCCGGACGCACAGTACGTCGGGCAGGTGGGCGGCGACCTGCGACCACTCGCCGCTGGAGTCGGTGGTGGCGTAGACGTCGCCGGTGCGGGTGCCGAAGTAGAAGCCGGGGTCGTCGGATCCGTCGGTGCAGGCGCCGTCGCGCAGCACGATCCCGTAGTAGGGGTCGCGGGGCAGCCCTGCGACATCGGAGTGCCAGGTGCGGCCGGCGTCGTCGGTGCGGTACACGCCGAGGCGGTCGCCGGGAGGCAGGTGGCAAACCTGACTGACCACGGGGAACACGTATCCCGACCCGGGCGCGTGCGGGTGGGTGACATAGGAGAACCCGAAGTCGGTGGGCAGTCCCTCGGCAATGGAGGTCCACCCGGTGCCGGCGGGGTCGGTGCTGCGGAAGACGCCGTGGTGGTTCTGCGCGAAGAACTCGCCGTCGCTGCCGACGGCGACCTTGTGCACGCACTGGCCGTACTCGGGGTATTCCTCGGGCAGGAACACCGCGGTGATGCCGTGGTTGGCAGGCGCCCAGCTGGCGCCCTGGTCGCGGGTCTGGTAAACGCCGCCGGTGGACATCGCCACGGTCATGGCCGCGGGATCGGTGCCCTCGGCGCTCACCCGGCCGGGCAGCACGGTGTGGATGGCGGCGCCGCCGGCGCCGGGCCACCAGTCGGACCGGTGCGGGTGGTCCCACAGCGCGCGCACCAGTTGGAAACTTTCGCCGCCATCGGTGGAGCGGAACAGGGCGGTGGGTTCGACCCCGGCGTAGACGGTGCCGGGCTCGTCGCCGAAGGCGAACTGCCACACGCGCTCGAACGAGTCGTCTATGTCGTCGGGAAAGGCGATCGGCGCCTGCGGGGGCTCCTGCCAGGTTTTCCCGAGGTCGTCGGAGAACCACACGCTCGGCCCGAAATGCGAGCTTTCGGCACCGACCAGGATCCGGCGCGTGCGGGGATCGATCCCCACGGCGTAGACGCCGGCCATGTTGGCGTAGTCCTCGGTGTCGAGGCGGTGGGGACCGTGCAAGGTCCAGTCGCGGCGGTTGTCGGAGGTGGCGGTGAACAGGCCCTTGCGTGTTCCGATTACCAGCAGGTGTGTCATGTCCGTCCCGTGGGTGAGTGCTGACTGGGAGCCGTGGCGCCGGCTGCGGGCCGCCGGTGCAGCGGGTGTGCGCCCGGACGGCCGCGGAACGGGTGTCCTCGCGCCGCGGGCCCGGCAGTGTGACTTAGGATACCCAGTGAGTGGTAAAATTCGTACAAGTGTTCGCCGCTTGTTTTTGATTCTCCAAGCGTGACCGGGCACCGGCCGCCTCGCCGGACCGCTCCGCCGGCGAGGCGGCACCATGCGCGCCGCATGCGCACGCCCGCGAAGCCGTGGGCACCGATGCGGTGCCGGCCACCGTCAGGACCCCGCCCCTGCGCGCCCCGCCGCTACTCCGTTGCACCGCGCCCACCAGGGGCGCACCCGTTCCGGCGCCCCGGGCCCCATCCGTGAAATCACCAGTCCGGCTTTTACCGTCTGTCGGCGCGATGGGCGCCTGTGTAACTTGATGGCGTGCCCAGTGCAAATCCCCCACCGGCCGCCGGCATCCGCCTCCGCGGCCGGGAACCCGAGCAGCGGATGCTCACCGACGCCCTCGACGGCGCCCGGGCGGGCCGGGGCGCGGCGCTGCTGATCTGCGGCGGGCCGGGCATCGGCAAGACCGCTCTGCTCGACCACGCCTGCGAGGCGGCGCGGACACCGGCCGCCGGCCACTCCCGGCCGCCGCAGGACGCCGTGGGGCTGCAAGGCGCCATGGTGCTCAGCGCCGCCGGCACCGAGCCCGAGTCGGCGCTGGACTTCGCCGGGCTGCAGCGGCTGCTGCGCCCGGTCGCCGACCGCATCGCCGGGCTGCCCGCGCAACAGGCCGCGGCGATCGGCCAGGCGCTGGAGACCGGCCGCGTCGCCGAAAGCGACCGCTTCCCGCTCTCCCTCGGCGTGCTGCAACTGCTGTGCCTGCTGGGGCATACGGCGCCGCTGCTGGTCTGCATCGACGACGCGCACCTGATGGACGCCGCGTCGTTGGACGCGCTGGCCTTTGCCGCGCGGCGGCTGGGCACCGACCCGGTGGCCATGGTGTTCGCGGCCCGCACCGACTCCCCCAAACCGGTCGTGCCCGGCATCCCCACCGCGGTGCTGGGCCCGCTGTCCGAGCCGGCCATCAGCGACACCCTCGGCGATGCCGTGCCCGGCGGGATCGCCGCGGGGGTGCGCGCCGAACTGGTCCGCGCCGCCCACGGCAACCCGCTGGCCGCCCGCGGGTTCGCCGCCGCGCTCTCCCGCGACCAGCTCTCGGGTTCCGGCCCGCTGCCGCGCAGCCTGCCGCTGCCGGAAGGGCTGCGCCGCGCCTATGCGCCGCGTCTGGAGGCGCTGCCCGAGCCGACGCGCCGCCTGCTGCTGCTGGCGGCGGCCGATGCCGACTGCGGCATCGACCTGCTCGTGAGCGCCGCGGACCGGCCGGGGCTGACGGTGGGCGGATTGGAGCCCGCCGAGAGCGCCGGGCTGGTCCGCGTCGACGGCGCCCGGCTGCTGTTCACCGATCCGCTGCTGCGCGCCGCGGTCTACCAGGCGGCTCCGGTGGTGAGCCGGCGCGCGGCGCACGCCCGGCTCGCCCGCGTGCTGGATCCCCGGCACGACCCCTCGCGCTATGCCCGCCACCGCGCCGCGGCGGCCCAGGGGCCCGACTCGGAGCTGGCGGCCGAGCTGGCCGCGGCGGCCGACACCGCCAAGGAGCTCAACGGCCACTCGGTGGCCTCAGCCGCTCTGGAGCAGGCCGCCGAGCTGACACCCATCCCCCGGTTGCGGGCCTGCCGGCTGTCCACGGCCGCCCAGGACGCGTGGTTGGCAGGGCTGCCCGAACGCGCTGCGGAACTGCTCGACCGCGCCGAGCCCGATGCGGGCTCGCCGCGCCAGGCCGGGGTGCTGGAGCTGATCCGCGGCCATATCCAGCTGCGCGGGGGAAACGCGCTGGACACCGCCGATGCGCTGCTGGCCACCGCCGAGCGCCTGGTGCCGCACGATCGCGAACTGGCCGTCCGCTCGCTCATGCGCGCCGCCGATGCCGCCTCGCTGGCCGGCGACCCGGTGCGCCATGCTGCGGCCGCCCGCCGGCTGGCGCCGCTGGCCCGCGACAACGACCCGCCGGGCATGCGGTTGGCGTTCGCGTTCATGGAGGGCTGTGCGCTGTCCTTCGCCGGCGACTACACCGCCGCGGCGGGCCCCCTGCGGCGGGCCACCGATCTCGCCGAGGAGATCGATTCGCCGGCCGAGCTGATCTGGGCGAGCATCGCCGGCCTGCGGCTGGGCGATGCGCCGCTGGTGCATGCGCTGTCGACGCGGGCGGTATCGGCGGCCCGGCGCCGCGGCGCGTTGGCGGTGGTACCCCAGGCGCTGGAGTTCCTGGTGTACTCGGAGTTCTGGAGCGGGCGCTTCCCCTCGGGCATCGGCAACTGCATGACCGGTCTGCGAATGGCGCGCGAGACCGCCCAACCCAACTGCGCCACCCACCACCTCGCCGCGCTGAGCCTGCTGGCCGCGATCCAGGGCGACGCCGAGACCTGCCATGAACGTGCGCGCGCGGTGGCCGAACGCTCCAGCGAGAACAGCCTGGGCCTGCCGACCGCGCTCAGCTCCTGGGCGCTGTCGCTGCTGGATCTGGCCCAGGGCGACGCGCACGCCGCCTACTCGCGGCTGCGCGTGCTCAACCACGCGGGTCCGGGCTACGGGCATCCCGCGATGCGGCTGCAGACCGCGCCGGTCTTCGTCGAGGCGTGCGTGCGCACCGGCGAGTACGAACGCGCGGCGATCGCGCTGGGGCCCTACGAATCCTGGGCCAATGCCACGGGCGCTCTGGGCCCGCTGGCCGTGGCGGCGCGCTGCCGGGGCCTGCTGGCCGGCGCCGAGGACGCCCGCGACCATTTCGAGGAGGCGCTGCGGCTGCACCGCGCCTGCGGCGACGACGATGTGGAGCGCGCCCGCACCGCGCTGCTCTACGGCACCACGCTGCGCCGCAACCGGTTCCCCGGCCGCGCCCGCGAGCACCTGCGCGAGGCGCTGGAGACCTTCGAGTGGATCGGTGCCCGGCTGTGGGTCGAGCAGGCCCGCGCCGAGCTGCGGGCGATCGGCGATCCCGAACCCGCGGCGGATCCGGACCGCGAGCACCGCGGCCTGACCAGCCAGCAGCACCAGATCGCGCTGCTGGTGGCCGAAGGCGCCACCAACCGCGAGGTGGCCGCGCACATGTTCATCAGCCCGCGCACCGTCGAGCACCATCTGCGCGGGATCTTCCGCAAGCTCAACATCCGCTCCCGGGTGGACCTGGCCCGCATGTTCCGCTGAACCGGCGCGCCCGCCGGGCGCGCCGCTCCTACCCCGATTCCCGTTCCGCCCGCCACCCGCAATCCGCAATCCGCCCTATTGAAACCGCGACCGCCGACGAATGCCCGGTACATGCCAACCGGTCGGTATCTGCTGCGGCAGGAACCGGCCCGGCACGGAAAGCAGAGCGATGACGACCACACCGCCGCCACCCTTACTCGCCGCCGAAGGGATAACCGTGCGCTTCGGCGGCCTGACCGCGCTCAGCGGCGCGGCACTCGCCGTGCCGCCCCGCACCGTGGTCGGCCTGATCGGGCCCAACGGCGCCGGCAAGACGACCCTGTTCAACGTGGTCTCCGGGGTGACCCGGCCCCAAAGCGGCAGCGTCGCCTGGAAGGGCCGCGTCCTGCGCAACCACCGCCCCCACCACCTCGCCGGCCTGGGCATCGCCCGCACCCTGCAGGGGCTCAACCTTTTCCCGGGCCTTTCGGCGCTGGACAACGTCCTGGTCGGCGCCGACCGGCTGGCCCGCGGCGGCGCCTTCGCCATGCTCACCGGGCTGGGCCGCTACCACAGCGACGAGCGCCGGCTGCGCGATCGCGCGATGGCCGCGCTGGCGGAGTTCGGCGTCGCCCACGCCGCCCGCGCGATGCCGGGCACCCTGCCCTTCGGTGTGCAGAAGCGCGTGGCCCTGGCCCGGGCCGTGGTGGCCGAACCGGAACTGCTGCTGCTGGACGAGCCGGCCGCGGGCCTGTCCGGCGATGACATCGCCGCCCTGGGCGCGGCCGTGCGCACCTTCGGCTCGCGGATGGGCGTGCTGCTGGTCGAGCACCACATGGACCTGGTCATGGAGGTGTGCGACCGCATCTCGGTACTGAACTTCGGCGAGGTCATCGCCGCAGGCGGCCCCGGCGATATCCGCGCCGACCCGGCCGTGGCGGCGGCCTACCTGGGCACCGCCGGCGAGGAGGGCACCGATGACCGAACCGGCTGAGCAGCCGATCCTGCAGGTCGAAGACCTCTCGGCCGGCTATGGCGCTACCACTGCGCTGCACCGGGTGAGCATGAGCGTGCCCCAAGGCGGCATTTGCGCGGTCCTGGGTGCGAACGGGGCCGGCAAGACGACGCTGCTGCGCACGGTCAGCGGGCTGCACCGCGCCCGTTCCGGGCGGGTGCTGCTGGACGGCGCCGACATCACCCGGCTCGGGGCCGAGCACCACGTCCGCCGCGGCCTGGTGCACGTGCCCGAAGGCGGCGGGGTGATCGCCGAACTGAGCGTGGCCGAGAACCTGCGCCTGGGCGGGCTGTGGCGCGCGGACCGGCGCGACCGCGCCCGGCGCACGGCCGAGGTGCTGGAGCTGTTCCCGCCGCTGGGCGAACGGCTGGCGCGGCCGGCGGCCACGCTTTCGGGAGGCGAACGCCAGATGCTGGCACTGGGCCGGGCGCTGATGGCGCGGCCGCGGGTGCTGCTGCTGGACGAGCCCTCGCTGGGCCTGGCGCCGCTGGTCGCCGGGCAGATCATGCGCCTGCTGCTGGGGCTGTGCGCCACCGGGGAGCTGACGGTCGTGCTGGTGGAGCAGAACGCCCGCAGCGCGCTGTCGGTCACCGACCGCGCTTTCGTGCTCAACCAGGGCGAGGTCGCCTTGGAGGACACCTCCGGCCGGCTGCTGTCCGACGACCGCATGCGCCACGCCTACCTGGGCTTCTGACCATGGCATCGGCAACGGGCCGCCGGCCGGCCCGGCCCATTCGCGAAAGGGAACCGTGGACCACTTCGTCGACCTGACACTGAGCGGCCTGTCCTCGGGTGCGGTCTATGCCGCCCTCGCACTGTCGCTGGTCATCATCTACCAGGCCACCCGGGTGGTGAACTTCGCCCAGCCCGCGCTGGCGCTGATCTCGGTCTACATCGCCTACGCCGTCTCGCAGGCGACCGGCAGCTACTGGCTGGGCTTCGGTGCCGCCCTGGCGGCCGGGCTGGTGCTGGGCGCCGCCACCGAACGGCTGCTGATCCGCCCGATCCACGGCCGCTCCCCGCTCAACGCGATCATCGCCACGCTGGGCCTGCTCATGGTGCTGCAAGGGCTGGCGGGAATGATCTGGAGCAACGAGCCGCACTCCTTTGCCTACCCGCTCGGCTTCCGCGGCCGCTTCTCGGCCTCGGACTGGTTCGCGCTGGGCTCGGTGGGCACCGCCGCGCTGCTGCTGTTCGCGCTCTACCGGTTCACGCCGCTGGGGCTGCGGATGCGCGCGGCGGCGTTCCACCCCGAGGCGGCGCGGCTGAGTGGTGTGCGCGTGGGGCTGATGCTCACCACCGGGTGGGCGATCGCCTCGGTGATCGGTGCGCTGGCGGGGATGCTGGCGGCGCCGCCGTTCATCTACCCCAACGTGCTGGACTCGGTGTTCATCTACGCGATCGCCGCGGCGGTCACCGGGGGCCTGGAGAGCCCCTTCGGCGCCCTGGCCGGCGGGATGCTCATCGGCCTGTGCCTGTCCTACGTCTCCGGCTACGCCGGCCCGGAGCTGACCACCCTGGCGGCGCTGGCCATCCTCGTCGCGGTGCTGAGCATCCGCCCGGCCGGCCTGTTCTCCCGACCGACCGCGCGAAAGGTGTAGTGATGGCCGCCCTGGGCGAGGACGAGCCCGCCGGCGTCGGCGCGCCCCAGCGCCGCCGCGGCGGCGCCGCGGCACGG
>NZ_BAAGYZ010000138.1:0-6662 GCF_054778995.1 Streptomonospora sediminis | reverse complement strand
GGCGGGGGCGCCGCCGGCGGCGGGGCGGACGGCCTTGCGCCGGCACCGCGGGGTTGCCCGCCGCGGCCGGGGACACACGCCCGTACCGGAAGATATTTCGTTGAGGATTGAACTACCCGCCGGTAATCCTACCTGTCATCGCACGCACGGCCGAACCGCGCCGAACGGCCGGCCCGCCCGTTGCGCAGCGGTGCCGTGCCGGGCCGCCGCAGCGGCGCCCGGCCAACACACCGGCGGCGGGCGGTTCCATCGGGCACCGCCCGCCGCTACTGCTTCGTGGTGTGTTCCGGGCGCACCGCGATCACGATCCGCTCCTCGCCCGGCTGCGCCCAGGGATAGCGGTCCTGGTCGATGTAGCGTTTGGCAAGGTGGTCGATGAACGAGTTCCCCTCGTCCTGCTCGATCGACTCCACCCGGCCGCGGACCTCGACGTAGCGGTACGGGTCGTCCGGGTCCTGCACCGACATCGCGATGCGGTCGTCGCGCAGCACGTTGCGGTACTTCTGGCGCCCGCGGGTCTGGCTGAAGCGGATGTGCTCGCCGTCCCAGTCGATCCAGACCGGGTTGGCCTGCGGCTCGCCGCGCGGCCCCAGCGTGGCCACGTGCGCGAAGCTGCGCTTGCGCAGGATGTCCTCGCGGTCTTCGGGGATGGTCGTCATGGCGCTCCTTTCACCGGCGCTACACAGGCGCATGTCCCCTAACACAGCGCAGCCCGGTTGAAACACTGCGGCGCCTCCCCGGTTGGGTGCCTTTCGAACCGCCATCCCCGCTGAGCGGCTGTTTTGCGGCGTGGGCACCGGGTAGCGGCCCGGCCGTGAGGCAACCGCGGCGCAGCGGCGCGCCGTCGCCGCGTACCGCCGCCCAGACCGCACTGCGGGGAACGGAGTGATGTTCCATGGCCGCTGAGCGGCACGCGCCGCCGATCGAAGGCTACGAGGGCCTGCCGATCGGAACGCTGCAGCACCGCGTTCGGGCGCTGACCCAGGAGCAGATGCGCGACCTGATCGCCTACGAGTCCGGCCACGCCAACCGGCCCAATGTGCTGGAGATCCTCAAGGGGCGGCTGAGCGAGCTCGAAAGCGGCGCCGAGCCCACCGGAGGCGACCAGAGCTTCCAGCCCGAGACCCCGCAGGCGCCCCAGGGCGGCTCGAGCGTCAGCCCGGGCGGGCAGGCGCCCGTGGGCAACCCGCCGCCGCACGGCGTGCCCGCGCAGCCGGCCAAACCCAAGGGCGACAACCCGCCCGGCCCCGGAAACGCATGAGCCGGCGCCCGACCGCGTCCTTACCGGGGTGCCCGCGCGGCGCGGCGCCCCGTTCCATGAGGAGGTCCCGCAAATGACCCACGACTTCGAGGCCGGGGGCGCATACGACCCCCGCTCCTTCGAGGAGTTCCTGGCGCGTTTCTTCGGTCCGGGCGGTCCGCGCCGTTCCACCCAGCGCGTCGACCTGTCGAAGTTGATGGACACCGCATCCCGCGAGGTGGTGTCCGAGGCGATCGGCCGTGCCTCGCAGAGCGACCGCAGCGACCTCGACGCCGCCCACCTGCTATGGGCGCTGCTGCGCTACGCGCCGGTCCGCGAACTGGTGCAGCGCACCGGAGCCGACGCCGACGAACTGGTCACCTACGCCGAGAACGAGGCCGCGCGCGCACCGCAGGCGGGCCCGGGCATACCGGCGCTGACTCCGGCGGCCAAACGCACCCTGCTGGACGCCCACCAGATCGCCCGCGCCCTGGGCCGGCCCTACATCGCGCCCGAGCACATGCTGTTCGCGCTGGCGGTCAACGGCGAGTCGCGCATCGGGCGCATGCTCAGCGAGGCCGGAATCACCCCCGATTCGCTGCAGGCGGCGGCCAGCTCGGGCCCGGCGCCCGCGGGCGCCCCCGGCAACCCCCAAGGCGGCGGGGCCGGCCAGCAGCAACAGCAGACCACCACCCCCAACCTGGACGAGTACGGCACCGACGTCACCGCGCTGGCCGCCGAAGGCCGCCTGGACCCGGTCATGGGGCGCGAGTCAGAGGTCGAGCAGACCATCGAGGTGCTGGCCCGCCGCCGCAAGAACAACCCCGTGCTCATCGGCGACCCGGGCGTGGGCAAGACCGCCATCGTCGAGGGCATCGCCCAGCGGATCGCCGACAACGACGTCCCCGACACGCTCAGCGGGCGCCGGCTGGTCCAGCTGGACCTGGCCGGCGTGGTGGCGGGCACGCGCTACCGCGGCGATTTCGAGGAGCGGATGCGCAACATCGTCGAGGAGATCCGCGCCGAGGACAAGCTGCTGATCTTCATCGACGAGCTGCACACCGTCGTGGGTGCGGGCGGCGCCGAGGGCTCCATGGGCGCGAGCAACATGCTCAAACCCGCGCTGGCCCGCGGCGAGCTGCACATGATCGGTGCCACCACCCTGGACGAGTACCGGCAGAACGTCGAGAAGGACGCCGCACTGGAGCGCCGCTTCCAACCGGTGCTGGTATCGGAGCCCTCGGTCGAGGACACCGTCGAGATCCTGCGCGGCCTGCGCGACCGCTACGAGGCCCACCACCAGGTGCGGTTCAGCGACGACGGGCTCGTCGCCGCCGCGGAGCTGTCCGACCGCTACATCTCCGACCGGTTCCTGCCCGACAAGGCGATCGACCTGGTCGACCAGGCCGGTGCGCGGGTGCGGCTGCGCGCCAAACGGCCCAGCGTGGGCGTCCAGGAGCTGGAGGAGCGGCTGCGCGAACTGGAGTCCCGCAAGGAGCAGGCCGTACGCGAGGAGGACTACGAGGCCGCCTCCCAGGCCCGCGACGAGATCAGCAGCACCCGCGAATCCATCGCCCAGGTCCGCGACAGCGGACCCGAGCAGGTGCCCGAGGTCGGCGTCGAGGACGTCGCCGAGGTCGTTTCGCGCATCACCTCGATCCCGGTCTCCCAGCTCACCCAGGAGGAGCGCGAGCGGCTGACCGGGTTGGAGGAGCGGCTGCACACCCGCGTCGTGGGCCAGGACGAGGCCGTCACCGCGGTGGCCGAAGCGGTGCGGCGCTCGCGCGCCGGGCTGGCCTCGCCCGACCAGCCCATCGGCAGCTTCCTGTTCCTGGGGCCCACCGGTGTCGGCAAGACCGAGCTGGCGCGGGCGCTGGCCGAGGCGCTGTTCGGCTCGCAGGAGCAGATGGTCCGCTTCGACATGAGCGAGTTCCAGGAACGCCACACCGCCGCCCGGCTGGTGGGGGCGCCGCCCGGCTACGTCGGCTACGAGGAGGCGGGCCAGCTCACCGAGGCGGTGCGGCGCTCGCCCTACTGCGTCATCCTGCTCGACGAGATCGAGAAGGCGCACCCGGACATCTTCAACCTGCTGCTGCAGCTGCTCGACGACGGGCGGCTCACCGACGGGCAGGGCCGTACCGTCGACTTCCGCAACGTCGTGGTCATCATGACCAGCAACCTGGGCTCGGAGTTCGTCACCGGCGGCGGCCCGATCGGGTTCACCGGCGCCGGTGCGGGCGAGGAGGGCCGCGACCGCGCCACCCGCGACCGCATCATGGCGCGCCTGCGCGACGAGTTCCGGCCGGAGTTCCTCAACCGCGTCGACGAGATCATCGTGTTCTCGCAGCTCAGCGATGAGCAGCTGGCGCAGATCACCCGCCTGCTGCTGGAGGACACCTCGCGCCGGCTGCACGCCCAGGACATCGGGATCGACTTCACCGACGACGCGGTCAACTGGCTGGCCGCCACCGGGCACCAGCCCGAGTTCGGTGCCCGCCCGCTTGGCCGCACCATCCAGCGCAGCGTCGGCAACAAGCTGTCGTCCATGCTGCTCAACGGCGAGATCGCCCCGGGCGACCACATCTCGGTCGGTGTCGGCGACGACGGACTGGACTACAGCGTCGACACCAGTGCCCGCCGCACCACCGCCGGCACGCACTGAGGGCCGACCGTCGCCGCTGCCGCGGCTATTGCACCGGACCCCCGGCCACCGCGCCGGGGGTCCGGTGCTGCCCGGCCCCCGCGGCCGCCCGGCGCGCCCTTGCCAGAGCCTGGTCCCACACCGCGCACACCGACCGCCCGAAGTGCCGGCTACAGCCAGTGACCATGGTGCCCGCAACCCAAGGCCAGCCGTTTCGGCGCCGCTTCGATTGGTAGTCGACTGACCGTGCCCGCAATTGCGGACACGGTCACCGCAGGACATGGGGAAACGGGGGAGGGGAGCGGCCTATGCGGTTCCTGGGCGTCAACGCCGTGTTCCACGATCCGGCCGCCGCGCTCGTCGTCGACGGCGAGATCGCGGCCGCAGCCGAAGAGGAACGGTTCAACCGGCGCAAGCACGGCAAGCAACCCGTCCCGTTCTCCGCGTGGGAACTGCCCGAGCAGGCGATGCGGTGGTGCCTGGACAGCGCCGGGATCGCCCCCGCCGACCTCGACCAGGTGGCCTACTCCTACGACCCCGCTCTGGTCCGGCCGGGCCAGCAGCGGCTCGATCCCGCCTGGGAGGACCTGCGCACCCTCTACGCCCGCCGCGCGCCGATGTTCCTGGCCACCGCACTGCCCGGCCTCGACCCCGACCGGGTGCGCCACGTGCCCCACCACGTCGCACACGCGGCCTCGGCGGGCCTGGCCGCCCCGGCCCTGCGCGGCGAACACGACTGCGCCGTGCTGACCGCCGACGGCCGCGGCGAGGACACCGCCCACCTGGCCGGCGCCTACCGCGGCGGCGAACTGGAGATCCTGGCACAGCAGAGCCTGCCCCACTCGCTCGGGCTGATCTACGAGGACCTTACCGACCACCTCGGCTTCCAGCGCTCCAGCGACGAGTACAAGGTCATGGCGCTGGCGTCCTCGGGAACACCGCGCTTCATCGGGGCGATGCGCGAACTCATCGCACCCACCGGAGACGGAGGGATCCGCGTCGACCCCGTCGACTTCACCGCGTTTGCCAAGCGCCGCCGCCGCGGCGGCGATGTGGCGGCCGAGCACGCCGACCTCGCGGCCAGCATGCAGCAGCGGTTGGAGGAGGTGCTGCTGGCCCTGGCGTCCTGGCTGCACCGCGAAACCCGCCTGCCGCGGCTGGCCATGGCCGGGGGAGTCGCACTGAACTGCGTGGCCAACACCCGCATCGCCGCCGAAGGGCCATTCGAGGACGTGTGGGTGCAGCCCGCCGCCGGCGACGCCGGAACCGCGCTGGGCGGCGCACTGCACCTGGCGCAGGCGGCGGGCGAGCCCGCCGCGCCGATGGCAGGCGCCGACCTGGGGCGCGGCTGGAGCGAAGCGGAGCTCGCCGCCGCCCTGGAACGCGCCGACCTCGCCTACGAGCGCCCCGCGGACCTCGCCGACACGGTCGCGGCCGCACTGGCCCGCGACGAACTGGTGGCCTGGTTCCAAGGCCGCAGCGAATACGGGCCCCGCGCGTTGGGCCGCCGCTCCCTGCTGGCCAACCCGATGCGCGCCGCCAACCTGGACCGCATCAACGGCGTCAAGGGGCGCGAGAGCTTCCGGCCGGTGGCGCCCGTGGTGCCGGCCGACCGGGCGGGCGAGATCTTCCGGCGCGGCCCGCTGCCCAGCCCCTACATGCTGTTCGTGCACGACGTGAAAGAGGCGTGGCGCGACCGCATCCCCGCCGCCGTGCACACCGACGGCACCGCCCGGGTCCAGACGGTCGGCCCCGGCGAAGAGGCGCTGAGCGCTGTGCTGCACCGCTTCGCCGCCCGCACCGGGGTCCCGGTCCTGATCAACACCAGCCTCAACACCGCCGGGCGGCCCATGGTCGACAGCCCGGCAGACGCCCTGGAGTGCTTCGGCTCCGCACCCGTCGACCTGCTCGCGCTCGGGCCGTTCGTGGTGCGGCGCGCCCGCCTGAACGGGAAGGACTGACCCGTGCACCGCGCGCCCGAGGACGAAGGAGCACCGGCCGACGCCTACTCGGTCGTGGTGCCGACGGTGGGCCGGCCCGGGCTGGAATGGACCCTGCGCCCGCTGCTGGACGGCGCCCGCGCACCCGAGGAGATCGTGGTCGTCGACGACCGCCCCGCCCCCAACGGACCGCCGCCCGGCGCCGCGGTCCCCGGCGTCACACTGCTGCGCTCGGGCGGGCGCGGCCCGGCCTGCGCACGCGACATCGGCTGGCGCCACACCGCAACACCCTGGGTGGCCTTCCTGGACGACGATGTCCTGCCCGACGCCGACTGGACCGCCGCACTGGCGGCCGACCTCGCCGCCTGCCACAGCGGCGTCGGCGCCAGCCAGGGCCGCATCGACGTCCCGCCGCCCCCGGGACGCCGGCCCACCGACGCCGAGCGCGCGACCCTGGCCCTGGCCCGGGCGCGCTGGATCACCGCCGACATGGCCTACCGGCGCGCGGCGCTGGAGGCCGCCGACGGCTTCGACCGCCGGTTCAACCGCGCCTACCGCGAGGACACCGACCTCGCCCTGCGGGTGCTCGACGCCGGCTACGAACTAACCGCCGGCACCCGGCGCAGCATCCACCCGGTGGTACAGGATGCCCGCCCCTGGCGCAGCGTCGCCGCCCAAGCGGGCAACGCCGACGACGCGCTCATGCGCCGCCTGCACGGACCCGGCTGGCGCAAACGCGTCGGCGAACCCGGCGGCACCCTGCCCCGCCACGTGCTGACCACGGCCGCACTCGCCGACGCCGCCGCCGCGGCGGGAGTCCGCGCCGCAGCGGCCCGCGCCC
>NZ_BAAGYZ010000137.1:0-25892 GCF_054778995.1 Streptomonospora sediminis | reverse complement strand
CGCCTGCGGCCGCCGCGGCCAGCGCGGCGGTACCCAGCAGAGCGCGGGTGATCCGCCGCCGCAGCGCCGCGCCCGGGTGCGGCCGCAGCGCCGCGCCTGTCGGCGGTTCGGGTTCTCGCGCGGCGTCGGCGCTCAGCTGCAGCGCCCGCGCCCGCGGCATGTCCGGCGACAGCGCGCTGCGCGACACCGGGCCGCCGTTCTGGGCGTCGGAGCCCAACCCGGTGGCCACCGCTCGCACCCGCGCGCCGCCGACCCAGCGCAGCGGCGCGGGCTCGCGGAGTTCGACGCCCCGCAGCCGCCGCTCCTCCAGCGACAGCGATGTGTTGGTGACCAGCCCGCGGCGCAGCCGCAGCGTGCCGTCGGGCTCGCGGTCGAGGCGGTAGCCCCACCACGCCTCGACCTGCACGGCGGTCGCCGCGGCGGCCCCGATCAGCAGCATGGCCGCGGCGGTGCCGCACAGGACCGCCAGCGGTTGCGCGATGAACTGGTGGTAGGCGGCGGCGACCGCGGCGTTCGCCCGCTCACGGCCGAACAAGCTGAGCACGTTGAAGGCGGTTCCGACGGCGCCCGCGCCGAGGAGGGGAGTTGCGATGGACGCCGATGCGAAGCCGAACCATACCGGGCGCAGCCGCGCCAGCTCGCGGCCGGTGTAGGGGAGGTGGGCGCTGCTGCCGCTGGCAAACCCGCCGCCATCGTCACCACCGCCGCTGCCGGCCGGCCGCGTGCGGCGCAGCAGCAGTTCGCCGCGCAGTCGGCCGCCTTCGGCGCGGGTGATGTAGGAGAGACGGACGTCGCCCCCTCCGGATCCGGCGTTCTGGCCGGTGCCGATCGCAACGCTGCACAGCCCGAAGGGCCGCAGCCAGACCGGTACGGACACGTCCACGCTGCGGATGCGGTCGCGCGGTACTGAGCGGCGCTCGGCCACCAGGATGCCGCTGCGGACCTCCAGGCGCTCATCGGTGACACGGTAGCGTGACCGGCTCCAACGCAGTGCCTCCGTACCTGTGAGCGCCGCTGTGCCCAGCGCGCCGCCGGCGATGGTCAGCGCTCCCCAAGGAAGGAAGACGCCGTTCAGGCCGGTCAACACGGCCCCGATGGCGGCAGCGGGGACGAGGAACACGGCCAGCACCATGGCTGCCGGCACCATCGTGAGCGGGCTGAGCCGCTGCCAGCCGGCGGTGCCGGGCGCGGTGTCAGGCTCGGTGCCGCCGCCGTTGCGGGCGTCCGCCCCGATGCCGGGTGCCTCTGTACTCATGTGGCGTCTCCCGCCGTGCTGTGCGTGGCTTCGGTCAGTTCGGCGGCGACGCGTTCGGCGCGTTCGCCGTCGAGCCCCGCGATGGTCAGCGGCCCGGCCGCCGAGGCCGTGGTGACGGTGACATCGGCGAGGCCGAACAGGCGCTGGAGCGGGCCGCGGTGGGTGTCGACCGTCTGGATGCGCGACATCGGCGCCACGCGCCACTCCTGCCATAGCCACCCGGCGGCGGTGTAGACGGCGGTGCCGGTGACCTCCCAGCGGTGTACGCGGAAGCGCCACAGGGGCACGGCGACCGCGGCGACCGCGCCGGCGGCGCCCAGCGCGGCGGCGGACGACCAGAGCGCGGCGCCGACGGCCGGGGGCGCGGACACCACCATCGGGACGAGCAGGGCGGCGAGTGCGGGCGCGGCTGCGGCGGGCACGGCCGCCAGCAGTGCACGCAGGCTCCACCAGCCGATGGCGCGGCGCTCCACCCGGTGCCGCGGCGGCCGCAGTGCCGACGCGGACGGGGACGGGGATGGGGATGCGGCGGGTCTGGTGAGTGTCATGGGGCCGAGTCCCTCCTTAAGGGGCGATGTTGGGCGATGCGGTGATGCGGTACCTAAAAAGTGATATCACAATGCTATAGTGAAGCAATCGCTGATTGAAGGAAAGGGCCGCACATGAACTCCGACACCGCCACATCCGGCATCCGCGGGCAGATGCCGGTGCCCAAGTACCGGGAACGCTCCGCTTCGCAGCTGCCCGGAATCCCGATGGCGGCCGTGTGCCTGGTCCTGCTGCTCGCCGCGGCCGCCCTGCTCGTCCCCGCGCTCTCCGCGGTCTCGGTGCCGATGATCATCGCGGCTTCGGTGCTCGCACTCGCCGCGGTGGTGGTGGCGTCCGGGTTGACCGTCGTCGCGCCGAACCAAGCCCGCGTCCTGCAGTTCCTCGGCCGCTACGTCGGCACCCTGCGCACCGACGGCCTGCGCTGGGTCAACCCGCTGACCAGCCGCAAGGTCGTCTCCACCCGCATCCGCAACCACGAGACCTCGGTGCTGAAGGTCAACGACGCCGGCGGCAGCCCGATCGAGATCGCCGCGGTAGTGGTCTGGCAGGTTGAGGACAGCGCGCGTGCGGTCTTCGAGGTCGACGACTTCGTCGAGTTCGTCTCCATCCAGACCGAGACCGCGGTGCGCCACATCGCCGGCGACTACTCCTACGACGCGTCGCCGGAGGAGTCGATGTCGCTGCGCGACAACGCAGCCGACGTCACCGAGCGCCTCTCGGCGGAGGTTTCCGAACGAGTGGAGTCGGCGGGCGTGCGCATCATGGAGTCGCGCATCACCCACCTCGCCTACGCTCAAGAGATCGCCCAGGCCATGTTGCAGCGCCAGCAGGCCGGCGCCGTCGTCGCCGCCCGCCGGCAGATCGTCGAGGGTGCGGTGGGCATGGTCGATACGGCCCTGCAGCGGCTGGCCGACCGCGACGTGATCGATTTCGACGAGGAGCGCAAGGCGGCGATGGTCAGCAATCTGCTAGTGGTGCTGTGCTCGGACCGCCCTGCGACCCCGGTCGTCAACACCGGAACGCTTTACCAATAGGGAAACGCCTGTATCACCGTGGCTGAGCGGAAGAAGATCCTGCTCCGGCTCGACCCGGCCGTGCACGACGCGCTGGCTCGGTGGGCCGGCGATGAACTGCGCAGCACCAACGCCCAGATCGAGTTCCTTCTGCGCCGGGCACTCACCGACGCGGGCCGCATGCCCGGCAACTCCAAAGGCATCGCCCGCCGCGGCCGCCCGCCCAAGCACGCGGTGGAGCAGGACGGGCAGGGCGAGCCGGAAAAGCCGGATGAGCAGGCCCGGCAGGCCGAGCGGGACGGCCAGGGCGAGCAGGACGAGCGGACTGCCGCGCCGGACGGGGACGGCCGGGCAGACCGACCCGACGCCGGCTCCGCCCCGGACACGCAACCGCCCGGGGCGGAGCCGCCGAGCACGGCTTAGCGGGCCGCGGGGCCGACCGCCCGGCCGCACGGGCGGATCCCGGACTCCGCTCCGGTACCGGCCCGCATCCGGTGCCCGCCGGGCGGGCCGACCCGCCCCGCCCGGCGGGCACCACGCGTCACCCTTGCTGATCGGCGGGCGACCAGCCGCAGTCCTGTTTCAGCCGCTTCTTCAGCAGCTTGCCCGCAGCGTTGCGCGGCAGGTCCTCGGTCGCGATGCGGATCCGGGCGGGGATCTTGAACGGCGCCACCCGCGGTTTGAGGAACTCCACCAGCTCCTCCTCGGTGAGCCGGGCCCCCGAGATGAGCCGCACCACCGCGCCCACCTCCTCACCGAGGACCTCGTCGGGCACCCCCACCACCGCCACCTCGCCCACAGCGGGGTGCTCGTGGACGGCCGCCTCCACCTCGGCGCAGTAGACGTTCTCGCCGCCGCGGATGATCATGTCGGTTGCGCGGTCGACGATGTAGAGGAAGCCCTCCTCGTCCAGCCGCCCCAGGTCGCCGGTGCGTAGCCAGCCATCGGTGAATGTGGCCGCCGTGGCTTCGGGGCGCTGCCAGTAGCCGTGCACGACGCCCGGCCCCCTGATCCACACCTCGCCGACCTCGCCGGGCGGCAGCTCCTGTTCGGCGGCGCCGACCACCTTGATGTCGAACGGGGCCACCGGCAGCCCGGCGCTGTCGGGCCGCAGCAGGTAGTCGCTGCCCCCGTTGACCGTGGCAATGGCCGAGCACTCGGTCAGTCCGTACCCTTGGCCCAGCATCAGGTCGTGCATTCTGCCGCGGGTGCGCGAAACCAGGGCGGGGGCGGCGGGCGCGCCGCCGGAGGCGAGCTGCATCAGGCTGGTCAGGTCGTGGTCGTCCAGCCGGGGTGAGGCCGTCATCTGCGAGATCATCGCCGGTACCGCGGTGATGGCGGTGACCCGTTCGCGTTCGATGAGCCGCAGCGCCTCCTCGGGGTCCCACTTGTACATCAGCACCAGGGTGCCGCCGTTGGCCAGTGCCGGCAGCATGACCGTCTGGGCGCCGGTGGCGTGGAACAGCGGCAGCACGCACAGCACCACCGCCGGCGGCAGCGAGTCGGCGTAAGCCTGGACCTCCTCCATCTCCATGCCTGTCCGCATCAGTGTGCGGAACCGCGAGTAGGCACTGGAGACGATGTTGGTGGTCAGGTTGCGGTGCGAGCCGATCGCGCCCTTGGGCCGCCCGGTGGTGCCGGAGGTGTAGAACAGCGTGCACGGTTCGTCGGGATCCAGCTCGGCCGGCGGCAGGTGCGGGTCGGCGGAGGCGGCGCCCTCCAGTACCGCCTCCCAGGTGCGCGCGCCGGCGGGCGGTTCGGCGGTGCGCACGGCGATCAGCGCGGGTTCCAGCCGCTCCAGCGCCTCACCCAGCCGTTCGATGCGCTCGCGGTCGGCCACCAGTACCTTTGCCCCGCTGTCGGAGAGCCCGAATTCCAGTTCCGGGCCGCTCCACCAGGAGTTCAGCGGAACGGCGATCGCACCGATGCTGGTGGCGGCGAAGTAGGCGACCACCCACTCGGGGTAGTTGCGCATGGCGATTGCCACGCGGTCGCCCTTGGTGACGCCGTAGTCGTCGGTGAAGCGGCGGGCGAGGGCCGCGGTGTGCCGGTGGAACTCGGCGTAGGTCAGCCGCTCGTCGCCGTAGACCAGCGCCGGGGTCCGGCCGTGGCCGGGCGCCGCGTCCATGATGGCGCGCATGTGCGCCGGCGCGTGTTTCCACACCCGGGTGGCGACGCCGTTGATCTCGGCGGTCTGCACCTCGAAAGGCCCGCCGCCGACCAGCAGTTGCGCGGTCACCGCCGCAAGCGGGCGGATGGGACGGGCGATTCCGGTTTCGGCTGCCGGCCGCTCTTGTTCTGCCACGTTCACTCCCCACATTCGATCGACGATTCGGGTCGTCCGGGTCCGGTCGGCGGTCCGGTCCGGGCGCATCGGTCGGCGCATCGGCTGCCGGCCCGCGATCCGGTCCGCGCCGCCGCGGGTCAGCCGAACCGGATGAGGGTGCGCCCTCCCTTGCCGTCGCGCATCCGCTGGAACGCGTCGGGCAGCCCGTCCAGACCGACCTCGTCGGTGACCATCGTGGCCAAGTCCAGCCCGCCCTGGCGGGAGTGGGCGGCGACGATGGGAATGTCGCGGTCGGGGTCGCAGGAGCCGTAAAAGCACCCGCGCAGGGTCCGGGCGGAGTGGAAGATCTCCAGCGCGCTGAACTGGACGGCGTCCTCCAGGGCACCGGCACCGACCACCGTGACCGCGCCGCCGCGCCGGCTGATCTCCCAGGCTGTGCGGATGGTGGTGCTGGAGCCCACCACCTCGAAGGCGTGGTCGGCCCCGCGCCCGCCGGTCAGCGAGCGGGCCTCGCGGACGAGGCCGTCGCCGGCCGCCAGGAAGTGGGTGGCGCCCAGCGCCAGTGCGAGCTCCCGTTTGGCGGCGGAGGCGTCCACGGCGATGACGGGATCGGCGCCGGCCAAGGCAGCGGCCTGCAACGCCGCCAGCCCTACGCCGCCCAGTCCGATCACCGCCGCGGACTGGCCGGGGCGCACTCCGGCGGTGTTGGTGACCGCTCCCCACCCGGTGAGCACGGCGCAGCCCAGCAGGGCGGCGGCGCCGGGGTCGATCCCCTCGGGCAGGGGTACCACGCCGCTGACCGGAACCACGGTCGCCTCGGCGAAGGCGGCCGTGCCCAGGCCCGGATAGACCGCCGTACCGTCGGCGAGTGCGCCGTAGGGCTGCTGGGCCGCGTCGAGGCCGTGTTCGCACAGGTACGGCTCGCCGTTGGTGCAGAACCAGCAGGCGCGGCACGGCGGTGTCCAGTTCAGCACCACGGGCGAACCCGGTTCGACGGCGGTGACCCCGGGGCCGACCGCCTCGACGGTGCCGGAGCCCTCGTGCCCCAGTACGGAGGGCATCGCCTGCGGCAGCACCCCGTTGGCCAGGGACAGGTCGGAGTGGCAGACGCCCGCGGCGGCAAGCCGCACCCGCACCTGCCCGGGACCGGGATCGCGGAGGGCGACCTGTTCGATGCGGGGCGGTTCCTCCGGCCCGGTGAAGACGGCGGCGTCGACGGTGGTGGTCATGAACGGCCCTCCGAGTGATCCCGGTTACATCCAGAATTTACGCGCGACAGTACAAGACCGACCGGTCGGTCTTCTAGGGGGGTAGCCGGGTTCCCCGGTCAGCGCCGCGGGGACGCGGCCCGCCGCGGTGCGGACCCGCGCGGCGGGGCGGATCGCCGCCACCGCCGGTCTTCGGCGGACCCCGGCGCCCCCGGGGGATCGATAGGGTCGGGGCGTGGTCAGCAAACAGCAGCGTCTGCCGCGCGAGGTGCGCGAGCGGCAGATGATCGACGCCGCGGTACGTGTCTTCTCCCATTCCGGTTACCACACCGCCAGCGTCGAGGAGATCGCCGAGGCGGCCGGTATTTCCAAGCCGATGGTTTACATCTACCTCGGCTCCAAAGAGCGGTTGTTCACCGCCTGCATCCACCGCGAAGCCGACCGCGTGGTCGAGGCGGTGCGCAGTGCCGTGCACTCCGGCGAACCGCCGGAGCTGGGCCTGTGGTCGGGGCTGCGGGTCTTCTTCCGCTTCGTCGCCGACAACCGCGACAGCTGGGCGGTGCTCTACCAGCAGGCGCGGACCCAGGGCGAACCGTTCTCCAAGGAGGTCGGCGCCGCCCGCAGCCGGGTCATCGACGAGATCACCGGCATGGTGGTCGCCGGTACCCGCCTGCCCGGCGGCGAGCGGATCATCGCCGAGCGCGACGCCGAGATCCTCGCCCGCATCGCCATTGGTGCGGCCGACTCCCTCAGCGAATGGCTGCTGGAGTATCCCGACGAAAGCGCCGACAGCCTCGTCGACCGGGTGACCAACCTGGCGCTGGTCGGGGTGGAACGCTACAACACCGGCGACATCTCCCCGTCCTAACGCCGCCGCGGCCGGTGCGACCCGGTCCGGCGGTGCGTCCGCCCTCCCGCCCCTGCCGCGCCGGCGGGGCCGCACGTTTGCCCGCGGGCCCCAAGGGCAGCGGCCCGCCGAGGCAAGGGACGACGGGCCGCGACGAAGGGGAGACGACGTGAGTCAGACTGTGGCCAACCACCTGTTGCAGCGCCTGCGGGGTTGGGGGGTCGAGCAGATCTTCGGCTACCCGGGCGACGGGATCAACGGCATCATCGCCGAACTCGGGCAGGCCGAGGGGCCGCACTTCGTGCAGAGCCGCCACGAGGAGATGTCGGCGTTCGAGGCCGTCGGCTACGCCAAGTTCAGCGGCAACCTGGGCGTGTGCATGGCCACGAGCGGTCCGGGCGCCATCCACCTGCTCAACGGGCTCTACGACGCCAAGCTCGACCACGTGCCCGTGGTCGCGATCGTCGGCCAGGTCCACCGCACGGGGATGGGCGGCAGTATCCAGCAAGAGGTGGACCTGCACTCGCTGTACAAGGACGTTGCGGGCGCCTATGTGCAAACCGCGATGGTGCCCCAGCAGTTCCCCAACCTGATCGACCGCGCTATCCGCACCGCGCTCTCGGAGCGCTGCCCCACCGCCGTCATCATCCCCGCCGACCTGCAGGAGACCGACTACAGCCCGCCCGAGCACGAGTTCAAGCACGTGCCCTCCAGCAGACCCGGGCTGAGCCGGGCGCGGTCGGTGCCGTCCGAGGACGAGGTGCAGCGTGCGGCCGATGTCATCAACGCGGGCGAGAAGACCGCGATCCTGATCGGCCAGGGCGCCCGCGGCGCAACCGACGAGGTCGTCGAGCTCGCCGAGGCGACGCGCGGCGGCGTGGCCAAGGCGCTGCTGGGCAAGGACGTCCTCGACGACGAGCATCCCTTTGTCACCGGCTCCATCGGGCTGCTGGGCACCCGGCCGACCTGGGAGATGCTGCGCGACTGCGACACCTTCGTCATCGTCGGGTCCAACGTGCCCTATGCCCAGCACTACCCGCCGTTCGGCAAGCGGGCGGTGCAGATCGACATCGATCCGCACATGATCGGGCTGCGCTACCCCACCGAGGTCAACCTCGTCGGCGACGCCGCAGAGACGCTGCGCCGGCTCGTATCGAAGGTGCGCGTCCGCAAGGGCGACAAGGGCCCCGACCGCTGGCGCGAGGGCATTGAGAAGAGCGTGCGCGACTGGTGGGAGTCCATGGACCAGCAGGCCCATGTGCCCGCCGACCCGGTCAACCCGATGCTCATCTTCAACGAGCTGTCGCCGCGGCTGCCCGACAACGTGATGGTCACCTCGGATTCGGGTTCGGCGGCCAACTGGTACGCGCGCCACCTGCGTTTCAAGAGCGGCATGCGCGGATCGCTGTCGGGGACGCTGGCCACCATGGGCTGCGGCGTGCCCTACGCCATCGGCGCGAAGTTCGCCCACCCCGACCGGCCGGCGATCGCGCTGGTCGGCGACGGCGCCATGCAGATGAACGGGATGGCCGAACTGGCCACCATCCGCCGTTACGCCCAGGAGTGGCGCGATCCCAGATTGATCGTCTGCGTGCTGCACAACAACGACCTCAACCAGGTCACCTGGGAGCTGCGGGCGATGGGCGGCTCACCCAAGACACCCTACAGCCAGGACCTGCCCTCGATCTCCTATGCCGGTTTCGCCAAGTCCATCGGCCTGGAGGGCGAGGTGGTCGACACGCCCGACGCCATCGCCTCGGCCTGGGACCGCGCATTCGCCGCCAAGGGGCCGGTCGTGCTCGATGTGCACTGCGACCCCGACATCCCGCCGATCCCGCCCTATGTCGAGATGGACCAGCTCGCCGACACGGCCAAGGCGCTGGCCTCGGGCGACCCCGACGGTTTCGAGCTGATGACCAAGGGGCTGCGCACCAAGCTGCAGGAGTTCACCTCGTCGCGCCGCTGAGGCCGACCGGCCCAGCACCGCCGCGGGCCGCGGCCCCGGCACGCAACAGGAGGACGCCGATGACCGGACAAAACCGGCGGGAGCAGGAACAGGACCGAAGCGAGGACGGTGAGCCCGGCCGGGACGCGCCCTTGGCCGACCGCAGACCCGGCCAGGGCGCCCGCCCGGCGCCCGGCGAGGACATCGCCGGCGAGCGCGAGCCCTCGCCCACCGACCCGGCCTCCTACGACCCGGATGAGGAGGGCGACGAGCCTCCCGAGTATCCGACGCGCGCGTGAGCCGCGGCCCGGCCGGACCGGGCGCGGCAGCCGCGGACGGGCGCGCTCGGGGCGACCACCGGGACGTGCCGCCGCGCCGGTCGGCCCCGGTGGCCGCCGCCTAATCCCCTTGGCCGCCCCCGGCATCCGGTGACGAGTCGGCGCCGGATTCGGCCTCGCGCGGCTCGCAGTTGAAGCAGTTCATCCGGAACACCTCCTCGCCGCCGGCCTTGCCGGTGAAGGCGCCGGGCAGTCCTTCGTCGGGCTTGGGCTGGGCGGCGACGGTGGCCGGGTCGATCCGGCCGCGGAATCGGAGTTCGCGGTCGTCGTCGCTGCTGCCGTTGCACACCACCACCAGTCGGTCGGGGCCGCGCTTGCGGCTGCGGCAGGCCAGGTTGCCCTCGACCGGGTGGCCTTCGCGTTCGAACGCCTGCTCGGCCTCGGGGCGCAGCAGTACCGCCGAAAGCTCGCCGGTGGCGGCGCGCAGTGTCCGCACCTCCTCGGAGGGCCCCGCTGTGCAGCCGCCCAGCGCGAGTACGCCGGCGAGCAGCAGCACAGCCGCCCCGGTCCGGGTGGCCGCACGGGCCATGGTCCGCCTCCCTCCGCTGCCGCGGCCGGCTGGGGCCGCGGCTTCAGGTTGCCTACTCTGCGTCCACTATTGCGCACTCTGCGCGTCCGTGTGACCGGTACCACGGGACCGCGTATCCAAGAGACCGCCAAATTCCACCCAACCCGTCCGATGCGGCACGCGGGTGCCTGAAGGGTGGGCGGACGCCGCGGCGTCGGCGGCGTGCGTATCAGCGGTCGTACTCGGAGTACATCCGTTGTTCCGTAGGCAGGTCGTGCTTTCGGCGCACGAGTGCATTCCGTGTCGGCGTTCCGGTTGCCGCCTCCCGCAGGGCGCACAAGGATGGCAGCACCGGAAACATCGTGGAACAGCCAGGTCAACGGGGGGCGCAATGGCGCAGCCGTACTTGGATACCGCAGTGCCCGCAGGCGCGGACCCAGGGGAGTACGCGCGCAAACTGCGCCGCGTGCACGAGGCCGTCCTGGCCGGCAACCCGCCGCCCGCCGGGCTGCGTCCGGTCATCGCCGACTCCTGGGAGCGGGTGCGCAGGTGCCGCATCGACCCCGACGCCGGGCGGCCGGTGCCGGTCCTGCGCCGCGAAGAGCTCCAGTCCCACCGCTCCGCTTCGCCGCTGGCCGATCTGCTGCCCATGCTGCGCGACGCGCTCATGGCGGTCGCCGACGACGCCTCGCACTTCATGGCGGTCTCCGACGCGAAAAGCCGCCTGCTCTGGCGCGACGGGCCCATGCCGATGCTGCGCCTGGCCGACGCCCTTGGAGCGGTCGAGGGGACGCAGTGGAACGAGGACGTGGCGGGTACCAACGCCGTGGGTACCGCGCTTGCAGTGGACCGCCCGCTGCAGGTCTACTCCGCCGAGCACTACGTCCGCGGCCTGCACAACATCCACTGCGCCGCCGCCCCGGTGCACGATCCGCGCAACGGGCGCGCGCTGGGCACGGTCTGTGTGAGCGGCCCGGCGCGCACCGTGCACCCGGCCACGCTGGCGCTGATCAGAGTCGTCGCCCAGCACGCCGAGTCGCAGCTGCGCGGATGGCACCACGCGCACCTGGAGCGGCTTCGCGCGGTGGCGGCCCCGCTGCTCGCCGGGATGCGGGAGAGCGCGCTGGTCGTCGACGCCGATGGGTGGACCGCCGCGGCGGTGCAGAACGACCCGCCCCGCCGAGTGCCGCTGCCCCGCAACCTGGAGGGCGGCACGTTCTGGTTGCCGGCCCTCGGGCAGTGCCGGGTGGAGCCGCTGCCGGGCGGATGGCTGCTGCGGCCCGGCGGCGGCGAGGCCGCGTCGGCCACCGAGGTGGTGCTCGACCTCACCGACCCGGCCGGTCCGCAGATGACCGTGACCAGCCCCAGCGGCACGTGGACGTGCCGGCTGACACTGCGCCACTGCGAGTTGCTGTTCCTGCTGTCGCGCTCTCGCGAGGGATGCAGCGCGGCCCAGCTCGCGGTCGACCTGTTCGGCGACCCCGAGCGGCTGGTGACGGTCCGGGCGGAGATGTCGCGCCTGCGCCGCCGCCTCGGCGGGGTGGTCGAGAGCCGCCCCTACCGTTTCACCGAAGGGTTCCGGGTGAGCGTCCGCGCGCCGGAGGATGCCGCCGACCTGCTGCCCGCCTCGAATGCGCCTGGTATCCGGCGCGCCCGCGCCGAGCCCGGCCCGGGCGGCGCTGCGGCGGAAGCCCCGCTGCCGGGATGAGCGCAGCGGCCCGGCCCGCCGGCCTGCGCGGTCGGTGGCGGGATACGGCTGCTACCGGCCTGAAGTAGGCGCAGGCGTTTCGTACCCCGATGGTGTGTGCACCGGTGGTTCGCCCGGATCGGGACTTGTGGCTCCGGAGAGTAGTTGTGTTGCAACGTCGTGCAACCTTTGCGGGTGCGGCTGGTGATGCAGTTGGCTGGGGGCACGCAGGCGACGGCCCGCAAGAACCACGTCCGCCCGTGCCCGTGCCTTGAGGGGGGTACCGGGTCCGATCACGCGGGGCGGACCTTCCAGAGCGGCGGCCCGGGACGGGTGGGGGAGCCCGTCCGGGCCGCCGCCCTATGCGCCCCGGTGCCTTCCCCGTCGGCGCAACGATCGCTCCAGGATTCGGCAAAACGCGGACTGCCGCGCTGGTCCCTGCGGGCATCACGGCTGTAGCGGGCGGCGGCCGCCGCCCGCACCCGCAGGGCGTGCAGCGCTCAACCGAGGGCGGTCGGCACTCGGCTCGCCGGTCGGCATAAACTGGGCCGGGACCGACCGGCCTGCGGCGCCTGCCTGCCCACCGCAATGACCCGCGGCGGCGGCGCGCGTGTGCCTGGAGCGGCTCATGCGATCCGCGTGAACCGATCCCGCCGCCCCGGCGTCTCATCGGCAACAAGCCGGGCAGCAGGCCCAGCAAGGCATCCCGTCCCAGCCAGCGGAGGTGGATCGTGCAGGATCCCCGAGAACCCCACCGGCAGCCCTCGGTCCAGGGCTCGCGCATCGACCCTTATGTCGGCAGCTACGCAGCACGCGCCCAGGGCATGGTGGCATCGGAGGTCCGGGCACTGTTCGCCGTCGCCTCGCGTCCCGAGGTGGTCTCGCTGGCCGGCGGCATGCCCAACGTCGGCGCGCTGCCGATGGACGACATCGCCCACATAGTGCAGCAGGTCGTCGCCGAACAGGGCAGTACCGCGCTGCAGTACGGTTCCGCCCAGGGCGACCCCGTCCTGCGTGAGCACATCTGCGATGTCATGGCCGAAGAGGACATCGACGCCGCCGCCGACGACGTCATCGTGACCGTCGGATCGCAGCAGGCCCTCGACCTGGTCACCCGGGTCTTCGTCGACCCCGGCGACATCGTGTTGTGCGAGGCCCCCACCTACGTCACCGCCATCAACACCTTTGCCGCGTTCCAGGCCGACATCCGCCACGTCGGGATGGACGGCGACGGCGTGGTCCCCGAGGCCCTGGACGAAGCGCTGACCCGCCTGGCCGCCGAGGGCCGCCGGGTCAAGTTCTTCTACACCATCCCCAACTTCCAGAACCCCGCCGGCGTCACCCTTTCGGCCGAGCGACGCGACCGGGTACTGGAGATCTGCCGCCGCCACGGCCTGCTGGTCCTGGAGGACAACCCCTATGGGCTGCTGCGCTACGACGGCGAGGCGGTGGCGCCGTTACGTTCCAAGGCCCCCGACAACGTCATCTACCTCGGCTCGTTCTCCAAGACCCTCTCGCCGGGCTTCCGCATCGGCTGGGCGCTGGCGCCCCCGGCGGTGCGCGCGAAACTGGTGCTGGCGGCCGAGTCGGCCATGCTCAGCCACTCCACCTTCAACCAGATGGTGGTGCGCAGCTACCTGGCCTCCTACGCCTGGCGCGAGCAGATCAAGGACTTCAACGAGATGTACCGGGAGCGCCGCGACGCCATGCTCGGCGCCCTCGACACGCTCATGCCCGCCGGCACCACCTGGACCCGCCCCGACGGCGGCTTCTTCGTGTGGGTCACCCTGCCCGAGGGCCTCGACGCCAAGGCCATGCTGCCGCGGGCGGTCAACGAGCGGGTCGCCTACGTGCCCGGCACCGGCTTCTACGCCTCCGACCAGGGCCGCCGCAACATGCGGCTGTCGTTCTGCTACCCCGCCTGCGACCAGATCCGCGAGGGCGTGCGGCGGCTCGTGGGCGTCATCGAGGGCGAAACCGAGCTGCGTGATACGTTCGGCGGCATGTCGCCGCCCGGGGCGCAGGGCGACGGCTCCCCCTTCCCCGATCTCCCCTGAGTAGAGCGGGACCAGCTCAGTGACACCAGCGCAGCAGGAAGGCAGGACCGTGGCCGATCTGGACCGGGTACTCGTACTGGCGGGCGGGATGTCGCCCGAACACGAGGTCAGCCTGCGTTCGGGGCGGCGCGTGGCCGAATCGCTGCGCCGCCTGGGCGTTGAGGTGCAGACCGCCGACATCGACGCCGCCCTGCTGGATCGGCTCGCCGCCGATCCGCCCCAAGCGGTGTTCCCGGTGCTGCACGGCGCCTCCGGCGAGGACGGCGCCACCGCCGAGATCCTCCAGCTGTGCGGGCTGCCGTTTGTGGGTGCCCCGCCGGATGCCTGCCGGCGGGCCTTTGCCAAGCCCACCGCCAAGGCCCTGGTGGCCCGGCAGGGAGTCGCGGTCGCCCGCGGGGTGACCCTGCCCAAGACCGCGTTTTCCGACCTCGGTGCGCCGGCGCTGCTGGAGCGCGTGGTCGCCCGGCTCGGGCTGCCCTTGTTCGTCAAGCCCGACCAGGGCGGCTCGGCGTTCGGCGCCACCCCGGTCGACTCGATGGAGGCGCTGTCGGCGGCGATGGTCAGCTGCTTCGCCTACGGCGACCGCGCGGTGATCGAGGAGCGGATCGCGGGCACCGAGGTCGCGGTGGGCGTCCTGGACCTGGGCGAGGGCCCCTTTGCCCTGCCGCTGGTCGAGATCGTGCCCGATGGCGGCGTCTACGACTACGCGGCCCGCTACACCCCCGGCCGCACCGAGTTTTTCAGCCCCGCTCGGCTGCCGCGCGAGATCGCCGACACCGCGGCTGAGGCCGCGCTCACCGCCCACCGCGCGTTGGGGCTGCGCGACTACTCCCGCACCGACCTGATCGTCGACGCCGAGGGCAGCGTGCGTTTCCTGGAGGTCAACGTCGCCCCGGGGCTGACCGAGACCTCCACGTTCCCGTTGGCGGTCGAGGCCGCCGAGCTGGACTTCGCCCAGGTCTGCCGCGACCTCGCCTTCAACGCCTGGAAGCGCGGCTGAGCCTTCGGAGCCGCAGTGGTCCGGGCCCCTCGCAGGTGCCGCGGCGTTGCGAGGGGCCGGCCCTGCGCCGATCGCGCCGGGATGCCGGCGCAGACACCACCGGCGGCTGCGGGGTGTCCGCGGCGGGTCAGACGGACACCCGCTCGCTCCGGCCGTCGTCGTCCCCGCCGGAGTCGGTGCCGGAATCGGTGCCGGCTGCTGCGGCGGGCTCGGCGGCCGCGGCACGGGCGTCGCGGCGGGACTTGAGCAGGCTGAGCACGGTGGTGGCGGCCAGGGTCACCACGATGACGATCAGCGAGACGCTCGTGGGGATCTCGGGGACGTGCAGTTCGGTGGTCTCGTGGACGGCGTGCAGAATCAGCTTGAGGCCGATGAATCCGAGGATCACCGACAGCCCGTAGCTGAGGTAGACGAGCTTGTCGAGCAGCCCGCCGATGAGGAAGTAGAGCTGGCGCAGGCCCATCAGCGCGAACGCGTTGGCCGTGAAGACAAGGTAGGGCTCCTGGGTGATTCCGAAGATGGCGGGGATGGAGTCCAGGGCGAAGAGGATGTCGGTCATGCCGACGGCGATCATCACCATCAGCATGGGCGTGACCACGCGCTTGCCGTTGACCCGGCTGAACAGGCGGGCCCCGTCGTAGGTGTCGGTGGTGGGCAGCACGCGCCGCACCATCCGCACCGCGGCGTTCTCCTTGTACTCCTCGTCTTCGTCGCCGCCGGCGACCAGTTTCCAGGCGGTGTAGAGGAGGAACGCGCCGAAGACGTAGAAGGCGCCGGCGAAGGCGTTGACCGCCGCCGCGCCCGCGGCGATGAACAGGCCGCGGAACACCAGGGCGAGCGCGATGCCCACCAGTAGCACCCGCTGGCGGTGCTCCCGCGGCACGGAGAAGGAACCCAGGATGAGGATGAACACGAACAGGTTGTCCATGCTCATCGAGTACTCGACGATCCAACCGGTGAAGAAGTCGACGGCTTGGCCGCTGGTGGTGAAGGAGAGCCCGATCCCGAAAGCGATCGCCAGGGATACGTAGACCGCGATCCAGATGCCCGCTTCGCGCATCGACGGTTCATGGGGTCTTCGGGCGATGATGACAAAGTCGAGAGCGATGACACCGAGTAGAACGGCGATCGTCACTCCCCAGACCCAAGGTGCAATATCCAAGTCGGTTCTCCAGTCGGTCGGTGGCACAGGTGTGCCGGTGCCGGGCGCGCGAAACGCCCGGGCACCGGTCTACTACATCTCAGGCACGGTCCCGTCGGCGGCCCTGCCCGCCCGAGGCGCGCCGCTTGTCGATGGCGGCGGCCTGGGCGATGTAGCGCTGCACGAGTTCGGCGGCGAGCGGGTTGTGCTGCTGGATGCGGAGCAGCATGTGCGGGGCCAGCCGCTCGTGCAGCCACAGGAACCCGATGGCGAAGCCGATGCTGAGCAGCGCCTGGAAAGCCAGGAACGACGGCAGCGGTTCGCGCAGCACCTGGTCGCTGCCGAGCACGGTGGCGACCGTGTACTGGTCGACCAGCCGCGCCAGCGGGAAACCGATCAGCCAGTACAGTGCCACCGGCCCGACGGCGCCGACCCCGAACCGGCCTGCGGCCAGCAGCAGGCAGTAGCCCGCCCCCAGCAGCGCCAAGGGGACACCGAGTCCGATGGCGATGGTGGCGATCTGGACGGCGGGCAGACCGGCCAGGCCGGCCACCGAGGCCGCGAAGACACCGGCCACCATGCCGATACCCGCGCCCGGAACGGCGACCTCGGCGTACTGGAGGGCGAGGGGCATGTGCCGCTCGGCGGCGGCGGTCTGGGCGCTCATCAGCTGATCACCACCCCGAAGGCGAACAGGGAGTAGAACAGCATGCCGAGGTAGAACACCGCGGCTCCGGCGATGAGTACGTTGGAGACGATTCCCGGGCGGATGGGTTTGGGCAGGGTGAGGTTGTTGACCAGTAGCAGTGTCACGCAGTACGCACCCATCGCGAACGTCGACAGGAACGCCAGGGTGTCCAGGATCGCGGCCGGGCCGTCGGCGGGGCCGAACAGCAGGACGCCGATGCCGAAGAGGATCACGCCCCACAGGAAGAACGCGTAGATCTTCGACATGCTGAACCGGCGGGCTCCGGGGACGAAGTAGTAGGTCATGTCGGCCTGGCCGCGGGAGAACGAGTCGAACAGGCCGAGGGTGGCGTTGAGGCCGATCAGCGAGATGAACAGGAAGAACACCGTGCCGAAGATGGGGCTTCCGGCAGCGGAGAACGAGGCCGCCATGGCGTCCAGCGCGGCGGACTGCTCACCGTCGCGGATGATGGTGGCCACCTGCGGGTCGAACCGGGCCGACGCCTGGGCCAGCACGGTGAAGGAGATGGTCACCAGCATCGTGATGCCCCAGAAGAGCACGAACGCGTCGAAGGTGACCCACCGGCGCCAGCCTTTCCACTTCGTCAGCTCGGCGGGGTCGTCGGTGTCGAACATGAACCCGCGGGTGGGCATGCTCTCCTGCTCGTCGGCATGGCGCAGCCCGCGGATGCGCGGGATGTGGTGGCCCATGCCGGCGCCCTTGTCGCGCAGGTGCAGGGTGTACCACATCTGCTGCATGCCCGACGGCCCGGCGAAGGCGATGGAACCCACGATGACGGGGAACCACGCCGGGCTCAGCGCTTCCTCGGGCATGTAGCCGAAGGCGAACATGCCGGTGAGGGTGCTGGAGAGGTCGGACAGGCTGCCGACCATGGCCGCTACCACCGAGGTGCCCACGACCAGCAGCCCGATGCAGATGGAGAGGACGTTCTCCAGCAGGTTGTAAATCACCTTGGCCATCGTGAACACGACGCCCACCAGCAGCATGCCGGCGACCGCCGTGGCCTGCCACGGTATGCCGGTCACCTCTTGGAACGCCGATGCGCCGGCCGATAAGTGGCCGGGCCAGACGTAGACGAGCATCGCTGTGACGAAGAAGAACCACATCAGCGGCTTGAACACCCGGGCGGCGCCGAAGAAGATGCTCTCGCCGGTGGCCATCGCATAGCGCGACATCTCCAGCATGACCACGGCCTGCAGCGATACGCCGACCAGGAACAGCCAGCGGATCTCCGGCCCGAAGATCAGGACCAGCCGCGGCCACATGTAGGACTCGCCCATGCCCACGCCCAGGGCGACGAGGAAGACGGTCGGCCCCAGCAGGTGGATCGAGGGCGGAGCCTTGGGCAGGGGGCGGATCGGCATCGGCTCCAGCCGGCCCGCCTTCCAGTAGCGCTCCTCTTGGGGAGCCTCGGCGGTGCCGGACGCGGCGCCGCCGGCTTCATCGGCCGCGGGGCCGCGCTGGGCGGGCACGCGGGTGTCGGGGGTATCAGGGGTATCGGTACTGGTGAGGTCATCACGGCCCAGCGGCCGGTCGGAGTTGGTTTCTGAGGAGTCCATGCGCGGAGTTCTCCCTCGCTGGATCGCGGATGCGGGCAACTGCCCCCTCATGCGCCCCCTGCTGCGGTGAACCTCCTTCGCACGGCCGGTGGGATGGATGTGCGGCTGCCGCTGCGGCGGCACTGGCGGAGGCCGTCGCAGCGGGGAAACCCGGTGGCCGCGTCGTGGCGGCTCAGCAGCCACCGGGTGTGACTCGCGTTACAGGCGTCGGATCAGAGTAGCCCCGCGGCGCGCGCCCAGCGATACTTCGCGCCGAGCACTTGGACAGGCTTTTCGGTGGTGTAGGGGTAGGCGACCACGCCGTGGTCGAACAGGTGGGCGCTGGCCGCCTCGACCTCGGTGTCGCCGGAGAGCGAAGCCACCACGGGCTTGTCGATGCCGGCGGCCCGCGCCTGGCCGACCACATCGGCCACCAGCTCGGCGAAGACCATCGGCGGGGTGACGATGGTGTGCCAGTAGCCCAGGATCAGCGCGTGCACCCGCGGATCCTCCAAGCCCAGCCGGATGGTCTTCTCGTAGGTCGAGGGCGGTTCGCCGCCGGTGATGTCGACCGGGTTGCCGGCCGCGCCGAACGGCGGGATGAAGGCCCGGAAGCCCTCGTCCAGGTCCGGCGGGATATCCATCAGCGACAGCCCGTTGTCGACCACGGCGTCGGAGAGCAGCACCCCCGACCCGCCGGCGCCGGTGATGATGACGATGTTCTCGCCCTTGGGCGTGGGCAGGACGGGCAGCGCCCGGCCGTACTCCAGCAGCTCGCTGAGCCCGGGCGCGCGGACCACGCCTGCCTGGCGCAGGATGTCGTCGTAGACCTTGTCGTCGCCGGCCAGCGCACCGGTGTGCGATCCGGCGGCGCGGGCGCCCGCCGAAGTCCGGCCGGCCTTGAGCACCACCACCGGCTTCTTCGGCACCACCTCGCGGGCGGCGTCGACGAACGCGCGGCCGTCCTTGAGGTCCTCCAGGTGCATCGCGATGGCGTTGGTGTTGTCGTCTTGGCCGAAGAACGCCAGCAGGTCGTCCTCGTCGATGTCGGCCTTGTTGCCCACGCCCACGATCGCCGAGACACCGGTGCTGGTGCTGCGGCTGTAACCCAGGATCGCCATGCCGATCCCGCCGGACTGGGAGGTCAGCGCGGTGCCGCCGGCCACGTCGTAGGGCGTGCAGAAGGTCGCCGACAGGTGCTCGGGCGTGTAGTAGTAGCCGTAGATATTGGGCCCCAGCAGGCGAATCCCGTACCGGCGGGCCACCGCCACCACCTCGTCCTGCAGCTCCACCTCGCCGGTTTCGGCGAAGCCCGAGGGGATCAGCACCGCGCCGGCCACACCCTTGCGGCCGGCCTCCTCCAGCGCCGCCGCCACGAACTTCGCCGGGATGGCGAAGACCGCGACGTCGATGCCGTCGGGCACATCGGCGATGGTGGGGTAGGCGGCGCGGCCGTAGACCTCGTCGGCCTTGGGGTTGATCGGGTAGACCGGACCGGTGTAGCCGCCGTCGACGACGTTGCGGATGACCGAGTTCCCGATCTTGCCGTGCTCGTTGGAGGCGCCGACGATCGCGATGGCACGCGGTTTGAAGATGCGGTTCATCGAGGCGAGGATCTCCTCGCGGGTGAACCGCTGGGGCGGCACGGCCGGTTCGAAGTCGAGGACGAAGCGCAGGTCGGCGGCCACACTGCCCGAAGCTGAGGCGAAGACCGGGTTCAGGTCGGCTTCGGAGATCTCGGGGAAGTCGGTGACCAGGTCGGACAGGCGGGCGATGACGTCGGCCAGGCGGTCGGTGTCGACCGCCTCGCTGCCGCGCACGCCCGAAAGCACCTCGGCGGCCTTGATGTCGCCGATCTGGGCGCGTGCCTCCTCGGCCGAGACGGGGGCCAGGCGGAAGGAGACGTCCTTGAGCACCTCCACCAGGATCCCGCCGAGGCCGAAGACGACGACCTTGCCGAAGGTGGGATCGGTGGTGGCGCCGATGAGGACCTCTTGGCCCCCGCCCACCATCTGCTGCACCTGCACGCCCTCGAGCCTGGCCTCAGGGTTGTAGGCGCGGGCGTTGTCGGTGATGCGCTGGTAGGCGGCCTTGACCTCCTCGGCCGAGGAGAGCCCGACCTCGACGCCGCCGGCGTCGGTCTTGTGCAGGATGTCGGGCGAGACGATCTTGGCGACGACGGGCAGGCCCAGGTCCGCGGCCAGCGAAGCCGCCTCGTCGGCGCTCGCGGCCAGCGCCTCGCCGGGAATGGGGATGCCATAGGCCTCGGCCAGCACGCGGCCTTCGGGGGCGGTCAGCGCGCTGCGGCCCTCGGAGCGGGCCCGGTCGAGCACGGCGCGGACGGCCGCCGGATCGTAGCCGGTTTCCGTTGCCATCTTTTCAGATCACTCCGTTCGTCTTGAGGGCTGCGAGTTCGTCGGGGCTCAGGCCCAGTTCGTCGCCGTAGACCTGGGTGTTGTGCTCGCCGAGCAGGGGGGAGCGGCCGACGTCGGCGGGGGAGTCCGACATCCGCATGGGCAGGCCCACCGTTTTGTAGGTGCCGCGCTCGGGGTGCTCGACGGTGGCGACGATCCCGTTGGCGTTGAGCGTGGGGTCGTCGATGATCTCCCTGGTCGACAGGATCGGCCCGCAGGGGATGTTGTGCTCGTTGAGCGTGGCCAGCACCTCCCACTTGGGCAGGTTCGACGACCACTCCTCGATCAGGCCGAAGGCCTTGTCGAGCTTGTCCAGCCGCGCCTCGGGGGTGGCCCACTCGGGGTCGGCGGCCAATTCGGGGCGGCCGATGATGCGGGTGATGTGCTCCCAGCCGGCCGGTTGGATGATGACGTAGACGTAGTCGTTGGGTCCGCCGGGGGCGGTGCGCACCGCCCAGCCGGGCTGCCCGCCGCCGGAGGCGTTGCCCGAGCGGGGGACCTCGTCGCCGAAGTCGTCGTTGGGGTACTCATTGAGCGGGCCGTGCGCCAGACGCTGCTGGTCGCGCAGCTTGACCCGGCACAGGTTGAGCACCGAGTCCTGCATGGCGACCTCGACGCGCTGACCCCTGCCGGTACTCGTGCGCTGGTACAGTGCCGCGAGGATACCGGCTACTGTATGCATTCCAGTGCCCGAATCACCGATCTGGGCGCCGGTCGCCAGGGGCGGCCCGGTTTCGAACCCCGTGGTGCTCATCGAGCCGCCCATGGCCTGGGCGATGACCTCGTAGGCCTTGTAGTCGGCGTAGGCGCCGGGCCCGAACCCCTTGATGGAGGCATAGATCAGCCGCGGGTTGGCCTCTTGCAGGACCTCCCAGGTGAAGCCCATGCGGTCCAGCGCCCCGGGGGCGAAATTCTCGACCAGTACGTCGCTGCGCTTGACCAGGTCGAGGAAGAGGCTGCGGCCCTCGTCGCTCTTGGTGTTGAGGGTGATGCTGCGCTTGTTGCCGTTGAGCATCGTGAAGTAGAGGCTGTCGACATCGGGGAGGTCGCGCAACTGGCGGCGGGTGATGTCGCCGGTGGGCGCCTCCAGCTTGACCACGTCGGCGCCCAGCCAGCCCAGGATCTGGGTGGCCGAGGGGCCGGACTGCACGTGGGTCATGTCCAGGACGCGGACCCCGTCAAGTGCCTTGCTCATGCGGATCCTCCACCGCCTACTTGTACATGGTCTGGTTCATGGTCCCGGGCGCGTAGACCTCGGGATCGACCCAGACGTTGATCAGCGAGGGCTTGCCGGACTCGCGGGCGCGGCGCAGCGCCGGCCCGATCTCGCCGGGTTCGTGCACCTCCTCGCCGTAGCCGCCCAGCATCTTGGCGAACTCCGAGTAGCGCACATCGCCCAGCGTGTTGCCGATCTCGCCGCGGTCGGCGCCGTACTTGGCGATCTGGCCGTAGCGGATCTGGTTCATCGAGGAGTTGTTGCCGATGATCCCGATGAAGGGCATGTTGAAGCGGACCAGGGTCTCGAAGTCCCAGCCGGTGAGGCTGAAGGCGCCGTCGCCGAACAGCGCGACGACCTCCTTGTCGGGCCGGGCGTACTTGGTGGCCATCACGAAGGGGATGCCCACGCCCAGGGTGCCCAGGGGGCCGGGGTCCAGCCAGTGGCCGGGCGACTTGGGCTGGACCACCTGGCCGGAGAAGGTGACGATGTCGCCGCCGTCGCCGATGTAGATGGAGTCCTCGGTGAGGAAGTCGTTGATCTCCGAGACCAGCCGGTAGGGGTGGATGGGCGAGGCGTCGGAGGCCAGCAGCGGGGCCCGCTTCTCCAGCGCCTTGTTCTCGACCGAGCGCAGTTCCTCCAGCCACGTCTTGCGGCCTTCGGCCCCGTTGTCGCCGTAGGCCGACGTGGCCTGCAGCACCGAGGACAGGACCACATCGGCGTCGCCGACGATGCCCAGGTCGATGTCGCGGTTCTTGCCGACCGTGGCGTAGGAGAGGTCGATCTGCACCACGGTGGCGTCGGTCGACAGCCGCTTGCCGTAGCCCATGCGGAAGTCGAAGGGGGTGCCGACGATGATGATCAGGTCGGAGGAGCCGAACGCGTGCCGCCGGGAGAGCTGGAAGTGGTGCGGGTCGCCGGGCGGCAGGGTGCCGCGGCCCGCGCCGTTCATGAACGCCGGGACGTTGAGCGTGCGCACCAGTTCGGTGGCCGACTCGGTGGCCCGGGTGGTCCACACCTGGTTGCCCAGCAGGATGCTGGGGCGCTCGGCGCGCACGAGCAGTTCGGCCAGGCGCTCGATGTCGGCCGGGTCGCCGCCCTGGCGGGTGGAGGCGCGGTAGCGGCCGGCCTGGGGCACGCGGGCCGAGTCGACCGGCACCGAGGCGTCGAGGATGTCGCGCGGGATTTCCAGGAAGGAGGGGCCGGGGGCGCCGTTGAGGGATTCGCGGAACGCCATGGACACGAGGTCGGCCACCCGCTCGGTGTGCGGGACGGTGGCGGCGAATTTGGAGATGGGGCCGATCATGTCGACGTGCGGCAGGTCTTGCAGCGACCCCATTTTGTGCTGGCTCAGCGCGCCCTGCCCGCCGATGACCAGCAGCGGGCTCTCGGCGCGGTAGGCGTTGGCGATACCGGTGACGGCGTCGGTGGTGCCGGGGCCGGCGGTGACCACCGCGCAGCCGGGTTTGCCGGTGACCCGCGCGTAGCCGTCGGCCGCGTGGGCGGCCACCTGCTCGTGGCGGACGTCGATGACGTCGATTCCCTCGTCCGCGCAGCCGTCGTAGATGTCGATGATGTGGCCGCCGCAGAGTGTGAAGACCACGTCGATCCCCTCGGCCTTGAGGGCCTTGGCCACCAGGTGGCCGCCGGAGATCGTGGTGTCGCCACCCTTGTCGTCAGTCATCAGAGCACACATCTCCTTTTTGTGGATACTGCATACCGTATGGTTTCCATTGCTACACGACCCCTCGTTCGGTGTCTAGAGCGGAAGCGTGCGAATGGGCACGGGGCGCCGCAGCCGGGCGGCGACCGCGGCCGCGGCCAGCCCCGCTGCACCGGCGGCGACCAGGCACGCGAGCGGACCCGGCTGCGGGGCGAGTGCGATCAGGGCCGCCGCGCCGCCCACGCCCAGCAGCCCGCCCAGCGCCTTGGCGCTGTAGACGAGGCCGGGGATGTCGGCGCTGTCGCGGCTGCCGAAGAAGTCCTGGGCCAGGGTGCGGGTGAGCGGATAGCAGCAGCCCCCGCCGATGCCCGCGGGCAGGCCCATCAGCACCAGGCCCGCCGCCGATCCCGCCAGCGCGGCGGCGGCCAGACCGAACTGGGCGGCGCCGCCGGCGGCCAGGGCGGCGACGAGGATGCGCCGCCGCCCCACGCGCTCGCCCCAGCGCCCGGCCGCGGCGCGGCCCAGCCCGCTGGAGACCACCAGCACCGCCAGCGCCGCGGCAGCCGCCGGGGGCGGTAGGCCTTGCCCGGCCAGCAGCAGCGGCAGCACCGCCGCATCGACCAGCGCGGCGGCACCGGCCAGTGCCACCACCGCGTGCAGACCGGGCAGGGCGCCGCTGCGCCAGGCTTGGGCGGGGGTGTGGTCGTAGCAGGCGACGGGCTGGCCGCGGCGGCGCAGCGCCCAGTCGCGCGGGTCGGTCTCGGGCGGCCACCACCGGCTGGGCGGTGTGCGCAGCCGCCAACCCGCCGCTGTCACGGCAGCGGCCAGCACCGCGCCCGCCCACGGGGCGGCGGCCAGATGGGCCGGATCGGCCAGTGCCAGTGCCGCGGCCGCCGGTGCCGCGCCCAGCGCGAACCCGGCGCCGGCCCACACGGCGTGGGTGGCGGGGCGTTCGGGGTACCAGGCCGCGACCACGTGGACCCCGGAGTGGTAGACGAGTCCGGCCCCCAGGCCGCCGGCCAGGCCGTAGCCCGCCAGCACCCAGCCCAGATCGGTGCTGAGTCCGAGGGCGGCCAGTGCGGCGCCGCACAGCAGGGCGCCGGCCACGATGGCGCGGTCGGGGCCGAGCAACCCGCGCTCGCGCAGCCGCGCGATCGGCCAGGCGCTGCCACCCTGGACCAGGGCCCACACGGCGAACGGCAGCAGTGCGGCGGCCGGGCTCCAGCCGTTGGCGGCCATCAGCAGCGGGACCGCGGCCCCGTAGCCGAACTGCAGGGGGCCGATCGCGGCAACCGCCGCGACGGCGCGGGCCGCCGGCACCAGGCGGGCGGTTCCGGCGAGTTCCCGGGCCGGGCGGCCCACGGTGTAGCGCCGCCCGCTCCAGTCGTGCAGTTCCCCGGCGCGGGGAGCGGGAATGTAGGGGGATTGCAGGTGGCCCGGTGGGGCCGCGGCGGGGGGAGGGTGGTTCATGGGCACCTCGCAACCGATTGAGCGTATACAGTATGCGCCGCTTGATCGGTTCTGAGAAGAGGGTGCGGAGCCCTTTTCCGGGCCCGCTGCGAACATCGCATGTCACACGCAGTTGTGTGCGGCTGACCCGCTGCCGTCCGGCGTGCGCCCGGCGCTCATTCCGCCCACTTGTCCGGCCGGTGGTATTGCATACTGCATACGATCTCGCGTATCACAGTGGGAGTAGTGCGAGCGAGGACGGGTCCGACACGACACACAGCGATGCCGAGGAGGCTCGGTGGACCTATACGAGTACGAAGCCAAGCAGTTGTTCGGAGACCACGACGTGCCGCTGGCCGAGCGGCAACTGGCCACCACCCCCGAGCAGGCCGCCTTCAGCGCGGCCCGCCTGGGCGGCCGCGTGGTCGTCAAAGCACAGGTCAAGACCGGTGGCCGCGGCAAGGCCGGCGGCGTCAAGGTCGCCGACGGCCCCGAGGACGCCCGGGCCAAGGCCGAGCAGATCCTCGGGATGGACATCAAGGGCCACACGGTCGGCCGGGTCCTGGTCGAGGAGGCCAGCGACATCGCCGAGGAGTACTACGTCTCCTTCCTGCTGGACCGGGCCAACCGGAGCTTCCTGTCGATCTGCTCGGCCGAGGGCGGCGTCGAGATCGAAGAGGTCGCCGCGAACCGGCCCGAGGCCGTCGTGCGCACCCCCGTCGACGCGCTGAACGGGCTCGACCGCGAAACGGCCCTGGCCATATGCGCAAAGGCGGGCCTGCCCGCGGACGTCCACCCGCCCGCCGCGGCGGTCCTGCAGCGGCTGTGGGAGGTCGCCCGCCACGAGGACGCCACCCTGGTCGAGGTCAATCCGCTGGTACGCACCGCCGACAACCGCATCCTCGCCCTGGACGGCAAGGTCACCCTCGACGACAACGCCCTGGAACGCCACCCCGAGCGCCTCCCCTTCCACGAGTCCGGCTCCGGCGGCTCCCTGGAGGCCGCCGCCAAGGAGAAGGGGCTGAATTACGTCAAGTTGGACGGGCAGGTCGGCATCATCGGTAACGG
>NZ_BAAGYZ010000136.1:0-40056 GCF_054778995.1 Streptomonospora sediminis | reverse complement strand
GGGACGTTCTACCAACCGCCGGTGGCCCGGGCGGCTTGACAATCCCATAGAAGCACCCCCCCGAGCCGCCGGCACCGGGTCGTACCGCGGCGGCAGTCTCTTTGGGAGTCCCTCTTGGAACCCACGTTCGCCGACTTCTCCGCAGCTGAACCGCACCTGGGCAACGCCGCAGTGGAGTACCGCAGGTGCGGGTTCGCGCGCAACCACCTGGCCGTCGACGCCGGCGGGGGGATCGAGTTGGCCTTTGCCGTCGATGGGGAGCCCCCGGCTGCGGACCTGGTCGAGGCGACGCTCAAGGTGACCGCGCTGGTGTCCAAGGACGGCCGGTCTCCCGGACACGCGCCGATGAGCATCCTGGTCAACGGCGAGCCGGTCACGTCCCACCTGACCGTCCCCGGCGGCGGCGACCTGCCGCAGACCTGCGACTTCGCGGTCCCCGGCCGGTGGCTGCGGCGGGGCACCAACCTCATGGAGGTGCGCAGCAGTCTGGAGTCCCGCACCAAGTTGCGGCTGTACCGGATCACCCTCGACCCGGTGTACGAGCGGGGCCGGTCGGAGCGCGCGATGGCCGCGGCCGCCGCCGAGCGGTCGGTGTTCGTCTACACCACCCGGAGGCACCCGGCGGACGGCGCAGCCGCGACCGGGCGGCTGGTCGTGCACGTCGACCGCGGCGAGCGTTCCTTGCCCGCGCAGGTGTCGTGGCGCAGCGACGACGGTGCGGAGTCGGCGGTGAGCTTCCAGTCGGCGATGGAGAGTTTCCACGGATTCCACCGCGACGCGCACGGGCGGCTGAGCGAGTACCGCGGCGAGTTGGCGGACCGGCGTGCGTTCCCCGGCGGGTTCGGCAGGGACATCGCGCTGCACCGGTTCCGGACCGAGGAGGGGTGGGGCGGCGGCTGGCACAGGTCCGGCGAGCTGCGGCTGCTCATCGACGACAAAGGCGCGCCCGTGGAACGGGTCACCTGGCGCGACCAGCGCGGCAATTCCGGATCCGTCGGGTTCCAGGCGGAAGGCGCGGGTTTCCTCGGCTACTACCAGCGGCACAACGAAGGCCCCATCGGATACCGGGGCTCGGCCGCCTCGGATTTCCGGCAGCGGCAGCTGCACCGGCGAGCCCTGGTGGTGGCCCGCCGGGCGCGACGGGACCGCCGGCTCGCAAACACCGGACCTGCGGGCGAGCCGGGATCCGGGGCCCCGGTCGAGTTGGCCGACATGGTGCCCCAGGGTCGGACACCCCGGATCCGGTAAGGGGCGTGCTGCGCTGAAACACAGCCGGCGGAAGGAACGGGGTTCCGGCAGTGCCGTTTCCGGAACCCCGCGGTTTGTCGGATCCTATTGTCGGGATCCGGGGAGGAGTGTTCGGGTTATCTGTTAGAACTCGTCCGATTTCGCGGCTTCTACGAGGGCACGCCACTCAAGAGAGGGAAACTTGAGCACCGCGCCCTCGCGGCTCTTGGTGTCGCGGACCGCGCTGGTGCCGGGAATATCGGACACCTCGACGCAATTCTCTTTCAACGTGTAGCTCGACGTGCGCCAGGGGATGCCGTCAGGGAACGAGTGCATACCGGTCTCCCTATCAATTCGTCTGATTCAGGCAATGATTCGTTCGTTCGCCGTCTCGTGCCGGCCACTGGATGTGGTCCCACGAATTTTGTGCATGCGTGCCTCAACCGGCTTTCCGGATAGAGGCCCGAGGGGATCGCAGCCCTTGCACGATACTAGGCGGCCCGATGAATACAAAGGGGTTCCGATGATCTTGCCGCCGGAACTCCGGGGTTTTCGGTCACGGGTATCCGCCTCAAATGTTTCGCAGGAAATCCACTAAGTCGGCCGAGCCTGCGCATCCCCGGGACGGCCCGCCCACCGGGCGCCTCGCGGCCGGCGGAACCGGCCGGGTCGGGGTGCACGGGTATCGCGGAAGCCCGCGGGCGGGTCGAATGCGGCTTCGGTATCCGGCCGCTGGGATTCTTCGTCCCGGAATGACCGGAGCAAACCAATCACCGCCCCGGAGAAAGTATTGGGACCCGCCCCCCGGCCGCGGTGGCGCATATAGGCACCGGTCGCCGCGTTCTGCTGCACAGAACCGCGGTGGCCGGTGCCGTTCAATGCCCGGAAACGCGGTGCGGCGGATTCCGTGCCGACCGCCCCGGTCTGCCCGGAACCGTCCCGAGCCGGTTCAGTCTCCGCCGCTGTCGTCGAATTGCTCGCGTGCGCGCTCGACACCGGCCATATTGGCGGTGGTCCAGTCGAAGAGCGCGTCGATCAGTTCCTGCAGAGTCCTGCCCAGCGGTGTGATGCGGTACTCGACGGCGAGAGGCCGCGTGCTCGCGACGATGCGTTCGACCATCCCGTTGCGTTCGAGGCGCCGCAGCGTGGCGGTAAGCGACTTCTGGGTGACGGCCGGCAGCGCGCGGCGCAGCTCGTTGAACCGCGAGGGCTGGTCGCACAGCTCGTCGAGTACCTGCAGCGACCATTTGTCGAGGACCTGGTCGAGCAGTTCGCGGTGCGCCGCGGTGAGCACGGCGCGGTCGGGCTTGGGGCGGTCGGGGATCGATCCGCCCGGGCGGTCGGATCGGGCGGGCCGGGGCGCGGAGGGGTCGGTTTCCCGCATGACACCTGGTCTCGTTGAAGTTCCCTTTGTATCCCAAGTAGACATTGGATACCTGCTGATGCGCAAGTGAGAGAGGAGCTTCCCATGCCCGTGCAGCTGCTGACACCCGAAGGCATGATGCAGCCGGTGCCCTACCAGCACGTCTCGATCGCGACCGGTACCCGCCACGTGCACGTGGTCGGCCAGATCGCCCGCAACGCCGAGGCCAACCCCGTCGCTCCGGGCGACCTCGCCGGCCAGCTCGAACAGGCCCTGCGCAACACGGCGCGCGGTCTTGCCGGTGCCGGAGCGGGCTTCTCCGATGTCGTGCGCCTCAGGTTCTTTGCCACGGACTGGAGCCCGGAGAAGATGGACGACTTCATGGCGGGCATCGACCGCGTCTCCGACGAGCTCGCGATCCCGCGGCCGCTGCCTCCCCTGTCGCTCATCGGCATCGACTACCTGTTCGAGCCCGACGTGCTCGTCGAGGTCGAGGCCTACGCCGTCCTCGACTGATATCCCGCGTGGCATCCGCTGCACCGGCGGCCCCGCCGTTGCTTCGGCTACCGCGCGACCCGTTACCGCACCAGCCGTTACCGCTCGGTTGCCCGACCGAGCGCCCCGGCCGCGTCCGAGTACCCGAGCGAGCGCTCCCGCGCCCGATCCGGGCCGCTCTGTGCAGGGGTGCGAACGGGGCGGGTGATACAGCGGATACCGCAGATCGCACCGGATTGTCATGGGGGTCTGGTGAACTGTCAGGGGTGAACTCATCCCCGTACCGTCTTGTGCGGCGCGTGCACGCCGATGCGCCGCCGCCGAGCCTGGATGAGAACCAGCAGCGTGTCGTCGCGCACCAGGGCGGGCCGCTGCTGGTCCTCGCCGGGCCGGGGACGGGCAAGACCACGACCATCGTCGAAGCCGTCGTCGACCGCATCGAGAACCGCGGCGTCGACCCCGCGCGCCTGCTGGTGCTGACCTTCAGCCGCAAAGCAGCCCAAGAACTGCGCGAACGCATCACCGCGCGGTTGCGCCGCACCACCCGCGAGCCGCTCGCGCTCACCTTCCACAGCTACGCCTATGCCCTGATCCGCCGCGAGTTCAGCCGCCTCGGCGACCACCCGCCGCGGCTGCTCTCCGGACCCGAACAACTCATGGAGGTCCGCGAACTGCTCGCCGGCGAGTCCGGCGACGGCGCCGCCATGTGGCCCGAGCGGCTGCGCCCGGCCCTCACCACCCGCGGCTTCGCCGAGGAGCTGCGCGACTTCCTGATGCGCGCGCAGGAGCGCGGGTTCGACTCCACCGACCTCGACCGCCTCGGCCGCGAGCACCGCCGCGACGACTGGGTGGCGGTCGGCGACTTCCTGGACCGCTACACCGGCCGCTTCGACATCGCGCCGGTGCCCACGTTCAACTACGCCGAGCTGGTGCGGGTCGCCGCCACCCTGCTCAACGACCCGCAGGTCCAGGCCCGCGAACGCGCCGCCCATGAGGCCGTCTTCGTCGACGAGTACCAGGACACCGACCCCGCCCAGGAGGAATTGCTGCACGCGCTGGCCGGCGAGGGCCGCGACCTGGTCGTGGTGGGCGACCCCGACCAGTCGATCTACGGCTTCCGCGGCGCCGACGTGCGCAACATCCTGGAGTTCCCGCAGCGCTTCCCCGCCTTCAGCGGCGCACCCGCACCCGTGGTGGCGCTGCAGACCTGCCGCCGCAGCGGCGCGGGGCTGCTGGCCGCCTCGCGCGGGCTCGCCCGCCGCCTACCCGCCGCACCGGCGCCCGGCGGCGGCCCGGTGAACGCGCACCGCGCCCTGGTGCCGGGGGAGCACGCACCCGAGGGCGACACGCAGGTGCTGATGGCCGAAAGCCCTGCGCAGGAGGCCGCGGTCATCGCCGACACGCTGCGCCGCGCGCACCTCATCGACGGCTTGGCGTGGTCGCGAATGGCCGTCCTGGTGCGCTCGGCCACCCGGCAGATGCCGACCCTGCGCCGCGCGCTGGCGGCGGCCGGGGTGCCGGTGGCCGTGGGCGGCGACGAGATCCCGCTGGCCGTCGAGCCGATCGTGCGCGCCCTGCTGCTGCTCATCCGCTGCGCGCTGCGTCCCGAAACCATTGACGAGGACGCCGCGCACGAACTCCTCACCAGCCAGTTCGGCGAGGCCGACACGGTACGGCTGCGCCGCCTGGCGCGCGCCCTGCGCCGCCTGGACCTCGACCACCGCGCCGTCCAGCGCCGGTCGGCTGAGCAGCAGGCGGGCCCGGACACCGGGGCCGACCACGACGCCGGCGGCACCGCTTCCGCCGGCGGCGACACACCGGACGGGGCCGATGCCGGCGCCGCCGCTGCCGCGGACACCGCCGGCGAATCCGATCGCGCCGAACCGCCCGACCCCGCGACTCCCGGTTCCGAGGCTCCCGCCCCCGGTACACCCCGCCCTGAAAGCCCCGGCCCCGAACCTCTCGGCGAGTCCGCGCACGGCCACCCGCGCGGCAACCGCCCCTCCTCCGAACTGATCGCCGACGCGCTGCGCGACCCCCGCGAACTGACCCTTGTCGACCCCGACGTCGCCGCCCCCGCCCGGCGCATCGCCGACTACCTGCGGCTGATCCGCGACCGCGCCGCAGGCGGCGGCTCCGCCGAGGATGTGCTGTGGGAGGTCTGGCAGGCTTCGGGCCTGCCGGACCGGATGCTGCGCGCCAGCCAGGCGGGCGGTCGGCGCGGCGCCGCAGCCGACCGCGACCTCGACGCCGTCGTCGCCCTGTTCGAGAGCGCCGCCCGTTACTGCGACCGGTTGCCGCCCGGCCTGCCGCTGGGTTTCCTGGAAGACCTCGAAGCCCAGGAGATCCCCGCCGACAGCCTCGCCGAACGCGCACCCGAGGGCGAAGCCGTCCGCATCCTCACCGCGCACCGCTCCAAAGGCCTGGAGTGGGACCTCACCGTGGTCGCCGGAGTCCAGGAGGGCGACTGGCCCGACCTGCGGCTGCGCGGCTCGCTGCTGGGCGTCGAGCAGCTCATCGACACCGCCGCCGGGTTCGGCGAGCCCGCCGCGGGCGCCGACCCCGGTTCCACCGGCGCCGCCGGAGCGGCCGTGGCGTCCAAGCTCCTCGACGAGGAACGGCGGCTGTTCTACGTCGCCATCACCCGCTCCCGCCGCCGCCTGGTCGTCACCGCTGTGGGCGGCGACGACACCGAGGAGCGCCCCTCCCGGTTCCTCACCGAACTCGGGCTGGGCGAGCCCGAGCGCGTCAGCACCGGCCGCCGCTGGCTGTCCCTGCCCGCGCTGGTGGCCGACCTGCGCGCGGTGGTCACCGACCCCCAGCGCCCCGACCCGCTGCGCCGCGCCGCCGCCGCCCACCTCGCCCGGCTCGCCGACGAAGGGGTCCGCGGCGCCGACCCCGCCGAGTGGTACGCCCTGACCCCGGTCTCCGACGACCGCCCGCTGGTCGAAAGCGCCGACCAGGGCGCCATCCGGGTCTCGCCGTCGCAGGTCGAGCGGTTCACCACCTGCGAGCTCCGCTGGCTGCTGGAGAACGCGGCGGGGGCCTCCGCCACGGAGCTCACGTCGGCGCTGGGGAGTATCGTGCACGCGGTCGCCGTTCTCGTCGCCGACGGCGCGGGGGTCGAGGACATCCGGCGCCGCATGGACGACATCTGGTCCGAGCTGGACTTCGGCGGCCGGTGGTTCGCCGGCAAGGAGCGCGAACGCGCCGACGAAATGGTGCGCAAGCTCCTTGCCTGGCACGAGACCGGCGAGCGCGAACTCGTCGTCACCGAGGAGGGGTTCAAGGTCGACATCGGCGGCATCGAGATCACCGGGCGCGTCGACCGGTTGGAGAAGGACGCCCAGGGCCGCGCCGTGGTGGTCGACATCAAGACCGGAAGCGGCAAGCCGAAGGACACCGACCTGGCGCGCCACCCCCAGCTCGGCGTGTACCAGCTGGCGGTGCTCAAGTCGGCCTTCGCGCAGTTCGGGCTGGCCGAACCCGGCGGCGCCGAGCTGGTGCAGGTGGGCAAGGCCGCCCTCGCGAACAAGGCCCGCACCCAGAGCCAGGCGCCACTGGGCGAGGACCCCGAACCGGGGTGGTCGGAGGAGCTGGTGCGCGGCGTCGCCGAAGGCATGTCGGGTGCGCGCTTCCAAGCGATGCGCAACGACTTCTGCGACTCCTGCGCAGTACGCTCCAGCTGCCCTGTGCACGACGAAGGGAAAAGCGTGTGACCGCCACGGAGCACGGGGCCGCGGCCCCGGATACCGCGGCCGGTTTTCCGCGGCGCCGGCTGAGCCCGGCCGAACTGGCCCGCATGCTGGGCCAGCCCGAGCCCACCGCCGAGCAGGCCGATGTCATCGCCGCGCCGCTGGAGCCGGGTGTGGTCATCGCGGGCGCCGGTTCCGGCAAGAGCGAGACCATGGCCGGGCGGGTGGTGTGGCTGGTGGCCAACGGCCTGGTCCGCCCCGAACACGTGCTCGGCCTGACCTTTACCCGCAAGGCTGCCGCCGAGCTGGCCGAACGCGTGCGCAAGCGGCTGGACCAGTTGCGCGCCACCGAGCAGGTGCCCGAAGAGGTCCTCGACGGCGATCCCGCGGTTTCCACTTACAACTCCTACGCGGCCCGGCTGGTCGGCGACCACGCGCTGCGCGAGGCGGTCGAGCCCTCGATCCGGCTCATCAGCGAAGGGCAGTCCTACCAGCTCGCCGCGCGCATCGTCGCCGACTACGACGGGCCGATGGACGACATCACCGTCGCGCCCCGCACGGTCAACGACCGGGTGCTGGAACTGGCCGGTGAACTGGCCGACCACCTGCGCACCCCCGATGACGTGCGGGGGATCGGCGCCTGGATCGCCGAGCGCGTGGCGGCGCTGCCCGGCAAACCGCGCACCGCAACCCGGAACCTGCAGGCGGCCCAGCGCCGCCGCGAGCAGCTGCTGCCGCTGGTCGAGCGCTACATCGCCGCCAAACAGGACCGCGAGGTGATGGACTACGGCGACCAGGTGGCCCTGGCCGCGCGCATCGCGCTGCGCCATCCCGAGGTCGGGCTGGTCGAGCAGAGCCGGTTCCGGGTGGTGCTGCTGGACGAGTACCAGGACACCAGCCACGCCCAGCTCACCCTGCTGCGGGCCCTGTTCGGCGGCGGCCATCCGGTCACGGCCGTTGGCGACCCCTGCCAGTCCATCTACGGTTGGCGCGGCGCCAGCGCGGGCAACCTGACCAGCTTCCCCACCGACTTCCCCCAGGCGCCGGGGCGGTCGGCGCCCGTGCGCAAGCTCGCCACCAGCTTCCGCAACGGCGAACGGGTGCTGCAGGTCGCCGGGCACGTCTCCGAGCCGCTGCGCGAGGAGAGCGGGTACGTGCCGGTGCTGTACCCGGGCGCCGCGCGCCGCGGCCGCGGGACCGTGGCCTGCGGGCTGTTCCACACCGAGACCGGCGAAGCCCGCTGGATCGCCGAGACCGTGCGGACCTGCCTGGACCAGCCCGCCCACCTGGCACCGGACGGCGCCGACTGGCCGGCCGGCGAAGGCGGCGACGGGCTGGGTTACAACGACGTGGCTGTGCTGTGCCGCAAACGCTCGCAGTTCCCGGTGCTGCGCGAGGCGCTGGAGGCGCAGGGCATCCCGGTCGAGGTGGTCGGGCTCGGCGGGCTGATGACCGTGCCCGAGGTCCGCGACATCGTCGCCACGCTGCGGGTGCTGCACGACCCCACCGCAGGCAACGAGCTGGCTCGGCTGCTGACCGGCCCGCGCTGGCGCATGGGCCCGCGCGACCTGGTGGCACTGGGCGAGCGCGCCGCCGAACTCGCCAAGGAGACCCGCCGCGACCTGGCGGGCCCGGCCCAGGAGGCGCCGCCCGGCGAGGACGCCGATGAAGATTTGCTGCGGCGCACGGTGCTCGACCTCACGGCCGAAAGCGGCAGCCTCGTCGACGCGCTGGACGACCCCGGCCCCGCGGAGCGCTACTCCGAGACCGGCTACCACCGGTTGGCGGCCCTCGGCGCCGAGATGCGCGCGCTGCGCCGCCTGGCCGCCCAGCCGCTGCCGGACCTGGTCGGCGAGGTCGAGCGCACGCTGGGCCTGGACATCGAAGTGGGTGCGCGCCCCGGCCGCGACCCGGTGGCCGCCCGCGCCGACCTCGACGCGTTCCTGGACGCGGCGGTGCGCTTCGTCGGCAACAGCGAGGACCCCACGCTGGGCACCTTCCTGAACTACCTGCGCTCGGCCGAGGAAGCCGAGAAAGGCCTGGAGCCGGGCGAGCGGGTCGGCGGCAGCGACACCGTCAAGCTGATGACCGTGCACGCCGCAAAGGGCCTCCAATGGCCGCTGGTGGTGGTGCCGGGGCTGTCCGGCGGCAAAACCTCGCCGGTGTTCCCCACCAGGCCGCGCGACGCCGGCGGGTGGGTCACCAAGGAGCAGAAGCTGCCGTTCCCGCTGCGCGGCGACGCCGCCGGGCTGCCGCGGCTCGCCGATGTGGACAAGGCGAGCATCGAGGAGTTCACAGCGGCCGACAAGGAGCGCCACCGCATGGAGGAGCGCCGGCTGGCCTACGTCGCCGTCACGCGGGCGTCGTTCGCGCTGCTGTGCTCGGGGCACTGGTGGGGGCATGCCGGCACGAGCCAGCGGGGGCCGTCGGATTTCCTGGAGGAGATCCGCGAAGCCTGCGAGCAGGGCGCCGGGCGCGTGGCGGCCTGGGCCGCTCCCCCGGAGGAGGGCGAGACCAACCCGCAGACCGTCGAGGTGGCGCCGGTGTCGTGGCCGCAGCGGCCCGACGATCTGGAAGAGTCCGCGGCGCGGCGCCGCAGCGAGATCGCCGAAGGCGCCGAACTGGTCGCCCGGGCGCGGCGGGGCGGGTCCGGCACGGCCGATGGGAACGGCGGGGCCGGCGGAGTCGGCGAAGCAGGCGGGGTCGGCGTAGCAGGCACGGTCGAGGGGGGCGGCCCGGCCGGTGCGGCGATCGGCGCCGGCGATGCCGCGGCGCCCGACCAGGGCGGCCGCGGCGACCCGGCCCAGCGGCCGGAGCCGGATCCGCCCCAGCAGCCTGAGCGGCGGCAGGCGGAGCCCGCGGATACCGGCTCCGCCGCCGAGACCCTCGGCGAGCGGTGGCTGTCCCTGCTCGACCGCGCCCGCATGCCCGCGTCCATGCGGCGCCGGCTGGACGGCTGGTCCCGCGATACCGACCTGCTGCTTGCCTACCGCGACACCGCGGTCCCCGCAGGCGCCGACGGCACCATCGCGGTCGAACTGCCCGCGCACCTGTCGGTGTCGTCGCTGGTGTCGCTGGCCCGCGACCCAGCGGCCCTGGCCCGCCAGATCCGCCGCCCGCTGCCGCGCCCGCCCGCGCCGCACACCCGGCGCGGCACCGCGTTCCACGCCTGGCTTGAGCAGCGCTTCGGCCAGCAGAGCCTGCTGGTGCCGGGCGAACTCCCCGGCGCGGCCGACGACGGTGCCGGCAGCGACGAGGACCTGGCCGACCTGCAGCGCCGCTTCGACGCCGGCGAGTGGGGCGGGCGGGTCCCGCTGGAAGTCGAGGTCCCCTTCGAGACGATCATCGGCGACCGCTTGGTGCGCGGCCGGATGGACGCCGTCTTCCGCGATTCCGGCACCGGCACCTACGACGTCGTCGACTGGAAAACCGGGCGCCCGCCGCAGACCGCCCGCGAGCGCCGCGCGGTCGCCGTGCAGTTGGCCGCCTACCGCATCGCCTGGGCCGAGCTGGCCGGGGTACCGCTCGGCAGCGTCCGCGCGGCGTTCCACTACGTCCGCGCCGAGGAGACCGTGCGCCCCGCCGACCTGCTCGACGGCGAGGGCCTGGCCGCCCTGCTGGACGACCTGCCGCAGGTGTAGCGCCCCGGCTCCCTGCCGCACCGGGAGCCGCTGATGGCTCAGGCGGCGCCGCTCGGTGCGTGGGCGCCCGCGAGGCAGGACGCGAGCTGCAACGCGGAACCGACCGCCTCGGCGAGTTCGGAGTCCACCGCCGGCGCCTCGGTGCAGCGCCAGGCGATGTAGCCGTCCGGGCGGACGAGCACGGCGCCGCTGCGCGTGAGCCCGAACGCGCGCCGGAACGCGTCCGGCACCTGGGGTGCCAGCCCGGCGCCGAGGACCCGGCAGGCCGCGGTCGGCCCGGGCCGGGCGGCCGCCCGGTCGGCGGCGGCCGCCCACCGGGGGTCCTCGGTCAGCAGTACCCAGCCCTGCTGGAACAGGTCCAGGCTGGAGAGCCGTTCGCCGCCGCGGTCCAGCCACACGTGCGGCGCGCGGGTACCCGGCCGGCCGGCCCATTCGTCGGGCCGTGCGGCCGGAGGCGGTTGCGCTCCGGCCCCGAGGACCGCGTCCGAGCGGTACAGCAGGCCGAGCTCCATCGCGTCGTCGCTCAACGCGGCGCCGCGGGTGCCGGCTTCGCTGACGTGGCCGTCGTTGTGGGCGATGATCTGGTCGTGGCACAGCCATGCGACGGGGCGGCGCTCGGCGTCGTAGGTCTCCAGCAGCCCGGGCCCGGCTTCGCCGGAGATGACGGCGGCGAGTTTCCAGGCGAGGTTGTGCGCGTCCTCGATCCCGACGTTGGCGCCGTAGCCGCCCCGGCTCGGCGGCAGGGTGTGCGCCGCGTCTCCCGCGAGGAAGATCCGGCCCTGCCGGTACCGGTCGGCGATGGAGAAGGTCAGGTCCCAGCGTCCGGTCGTGATGATCTCGGCGTCGGGGTCCGGGCGCCCGAGCGCCTGGGCGATCAGCCCGAGCAGGGCCTCCTCGTCGCGGTCGACGTCTTCGTGCAGCATCAGCAGCGACCGGCCGTCCCTGTAGTCGGACAGCATTCCTTTGAGACCGGGCTGGTCGATCTGGAACTGGTGGATGCCGCCGCGAGGGGCTTGGTCCATCACGGGGGAACGGAACAGCACGCTGCGCATGACGCCGATACCGCCGCGGCCGCTGCGCCCGATACCCAGCGATTCGCGCACCGGGCTGCGGTTGCCGTCCGCGGCCACCAGGTATTCCGCCCGCAGTTCGTGGGCGGTGCCGTCAGCGCGGTTGCGTATGAGCGCTTCTACACCTGCACCGTGCCCGTCCTGTTCAAAGGACACGAGTTCGGTGCCCAGACGCAGGTCGGCGCCGAGTTCGGCCGCGCGGCCGCGCAGGATCGGTTCCAGGGTGTCCTGGGCGATTTGGGCCTTGCCGCACGGGGAGTACTCGGTGGCCGGCGCGGGTGCGTCGCCGGACTGCCAGTGCATCTCTTCGAACCACCGCCCGGTCAGGCTCTCGACCCGCCGCCGGCGCACCTGGGCGCCGGGAGGCACCTGGGGGATCAGCTCCGCTAAACCGACCGACCGGTACAGCTCCAGGGTACGGCGGTGGTAGCCGATCGCGCGCGGGTGCGGGGAGCTGCCCTGGTGCCGTTCGACGAGCACTGCGGGAACCCCGTGCCAGGCCAGGAACAGTGCGGTGGACAGGCCGGCCAGGCCTCCGCCGACCACGAGGACCGATGTCGATTCGGGTTGCCGGGCTTGTGCGGTTGGTTGCGATCGCATGGCGGCCGCCTCCTGAGAATCTCGATACGGTGTATTGACTTATACACTGTATTTCATCGATGCGTTGTACGGTAGTGGCGGAGCACACATCCGTGCGGGTTCGGGAAAGGCGGTGCGGTCAATGGCGCGAGCGGGCGACGACGGAGGCGCGGAACCGAGGCTGGTCTGGGAGCGCCCCGAACCACCCGGCCGGCCCGCCCTGAGCCCGCTGAGCAGGGACCGGATCGTCCGTGCCGCCATCGAACTGGCCGATGCAGACGGGCTGGCGGCGGTATCGCTTCGCAAGGTCGCCGCCGCGCTGGACGCCGGGCCGATGCGGCTCTACGGCTACATCGCCACCAAGGAGGAACTGCTGGAGCTGATGGTCGACTCCGTCTACGGCGAGATCGTCGGGGAAGCAGCGGAAGGCCGGCGCGACGGGTCCGATGCGGCGGGCGGCAACTGGCAGGCGGTGCTGCGGTCCGGTGCCCGCGGGTTGCGCCGGGCCGCACACCGGCACCCCTGGTTCGTCGAACTGCTGGGCGGGCGCCCGCACATCGGGCCCAACGCGCTGGACCGCCAGGAGGCGGAGCTGGCCGCACTGGACGGCACACCCGGATTCGAGGACATCGACACCGTGCTCAAAGCCGTCGCCGCGGTGAACTCCTACACCATCGGCGCCGTGCGGCGCGAGATCGCCGACCTGCGCGCCGAACAGGCCACCGGCATGGACCGGCGGCAGATGCAGCAGACCGCCGGTCCGTACATGCTGCGAGTCGCGGCCAGCGGCCGCTACCCGACCGTGGCCCGCGTGATCCGAGACGCCCGCCACGACGGCGCCGACACCGTCTTCGAAGAAGGGCTCGGCTACGTCCTGGACGGCATCGCGGCACACGCCGCGGGTTGAACGTGCCGGGCGGGGTGCGGCCGGTCCCGGCGGCATAGGACCTGCCACCGGCCACACGCGCGGCGCCGCAACCGATGAGTTTTCCCGCGGCCGCCGGTCTGCACTGCAGAACCCGCCAACGCCATACACGGAAAGGGCTGCGCCATGACCGCAATCGACACCCGCACGCTCGACGCTCCCGGAGCGGCCATCACCTACGACATCCGCGGCGGCCTTGGCGCGGCCACCGCGGACGCCCCGGTCCTCATGCTGGTCGGCTCGCCGATGGACGCGAGCGGCTTCACCACGCTGGCGTCGTACTTCACCGACCGGCCGGTCGTCACCTACGATCCGCGCGGCACCGGCCGCAGCGTCCGCAGCGACGGCACCGGGGAACTGGTCCCGCAGCAGCACGCGGCCGACCTGCACCGGGTGATCGCAGCACTCGGCGCCGACCGGGTCGACCTGTTCGGCAGCAGCGGGGGTGCGGTCAACGGCCTCGCCCTGGTGGCCGAGCACCCCGAACAGGTGCGCACCCTCGTCGCCCACGAGCCGCCGACCGCCCGGGTGCTGCCGGACCGCGAGCAGGTGCTGGCCGTCTGCGAGGCCATCCACCGGACCTACGAGACCAGGGGCATGGGGCCCGCGATGGCGAAGTTCATCGACTTCACCGGGCAGGTCGGGCCCATCCCCGGCACCTACGCCGACGAACCCGGCCCCGACCCCGCCTCGTTCGGGCTGCCCACCGAGGACGACGGTTCGCGCGGCGACCCCCTCCTGGGCCAGAACCTGCGCGGCTGCACCGCCTACCGGCCCGACTTCGAGGCCCTGGCCGCGGCGCCCACCCGCATCGTTGCCGCACTGGGCCGGGAGTCCGAAGGGACCATGGCCGCGCGGGGGGCGGGGGGAGTGGCCCAGGGGCTCGGCGGCGAGCCCGCGGTCTTCCCCAGCCACCACGCCGGGTTCCTGGGCGACGAGTACAGTGAGTACGGCATGTCGGGCGACCCCGAAGGGTTCGCGGCCAAGCTGCGGCAGGTGCTCGCACAGACCTGACCGGCCGCGGCGGCGGTGGCCCGGTTCGGAGCGGCGCGCCGGCTGCGGGCCGGTCCGCTTTCACGGCCGCGCCGCTGCGGCCGCGTCGACCGAATCCGCGTCGCCCGCCGCGATCGCCGCCGTGGCGGCCAGGGCGGCGCTGCCGGGCCGGTAGTAGTGGGTGTGGCCGCTGATGCCGCCCGGAGCGAACCGGGTGGCGCCGAACCGCGGGTTCATCGGGTCGCCGCCCAACCCGATCGGGCCGATGCTCACATTGGGCACCCAGCGGATCCAGTCGTCGGGGGTACGGGTCGCCCACACCCGCGCCCGGATCGCGCCGGCGTCGGCCACCCCCATTCCCGGGCTGGCCAGGGCGACGACGTCGTCGGCAACGCCCCGTTGCGCGGTGGCCAGCCCGCACACGGCGGTACCGTAGCTGTGGCAGGCCAGTGTCACGTGGGCGCGGTCGGGCAGCACCTCGCGTGCGAAACGGACCAGTTCGCCGGCGCCCTGCCGGGCCTGCCCGATGCCGGCGTGTTCGAGGCCGTAGCCCTGGGGCGGCAGATACCCGAGCCACACCACGACGGCCGCGCCGCGCTCGGGGGCGCGGCGGCGCATCTCGGCGTAGAGGGCGCGGCCGTTGCTGAGCGGCACCGCACCCGGGGCCGCGGTGCTCTCGCGGAAGTTGTGCCGGGTCTGGCCGGAGCCGGGAACGACGACGGCGACGTGTTCGGCACCGTCCAGATCTCCGAGGACTTCGACCACGCGCCCGGACCCGGTCGGGTCCTCGGCCAGCAGCACGTGCCCGTCCAGTTCGGTCTCGGTGTAGTCCAGCGGCGCGGGCGGCCCGTCTGTCGGCTCGGTCTGCCACCGCCAGCCGCTGCTCAGGCCCATGGTGGCCACCAGCGCGATAAGGAGCAGTGCCGGTATCCGTCGTGTCATGGGGCATGACGCTAGGCAGCGGGCCACCGAGATCGCGTCACCGCTGAGAGCGAATCAGCGCCTGCCCCTTGAGGGGGATGGCACACGGGTGCTGCCCCCACCCGCCGCTGCGCGCGTGCACCTCGGTCGGCGCACGGAGACTCCCGCTCCCGCCGGCGGCGGGCCGGCGGTTAAACCAACCCGTTCTCGTAGGCGAACACGACCGCCTGGGTGCGGTCGCGCAGCGCGAGCTTGGTGAGGATGCGCCCGACGTGGGACTTCACGGTCTGCTCGGCGAGGAACAGCTCCTCGGCGATCTCGCCGTTGGACAGGCCGCGGGCGATCTGGCGCAGCACGTCGGCTTCACGCGGGGTCAGCTCGCCGACGCTTTCGGGGCGGGCGCTGATCTTGCCGCGGCGGCGTTCGGCGATATCGGCGATCAGCCGCCGGGTGACCGAGGGCGCCAGCAGCGCCTCGCCTTTGGCGACGATGCGGACGGCCGCGCGCAGGTCGTCCACTGGCGCGTCCTTGAGCAGGAAGCCGCTGGCCCCCGCGCCCAGGGCTTCGTAGACGTACTCGTCCAGGTCGAAGGTGGTGAGCATGAGGACGCGCGGGCCGTGCTCGCCCGTGCCGCCGGCGATCTCGCGGGTGGCGGTGAGCCCGTTCATCGAGGGCATGCGGACGTCCATCACGACCACGTCGGGGCGGTGTTCCGCGGCCAGCGCCACCGCTTCGCGGCCGTCGGCGGCCTGGGCCACGACCGAGATGTCCTCGGCGGCGTCGAGGAGCGCGGCGATGCCGTCGCGGACCATGTCCTGGTCGTCGGCGACGATCACGGTGATGGGCATGGAGCCCAGCCTAGGGCTCATCGCCGCCCGAAGATCCGACGGGCAGCTCGGCAACGACGTCGAACCCGCCGTTTTCGGTGGGTCCCGCAAGCAGCCGGCCGCCGAGCATGGCCGCGCGTTCGCGCATGCCCACCAGGCCGTGGCCGCCGGAGTCGGCCCCGGCCGCTCCGTTGCCGCCCGGTTCGGACCCGGTACCCGGGTCGCCGCCCGGGGGCGGCCCATTGGACACCCGGACCGTGAGCAGCGACGGGGTGCGAGTGAGGGTGATCGTGACCGGCGAGCCGACCGCGTGCCGGCCGGCGTTGCTCACCGACTCCTGCACGATCCGGTAGGCCGACAGGTCCACGGCGCCGGGCAGGCCCTGGGCGGCCTCGTGCGCGGCCTGCGGGCCGCCCTCCAGGGTGACGTCCACGGCCGCTTGGCGCACGCCCTCGACCAGGTCCGGAAGCATCGCCAACCCCGGCTGCGGCGCGTTCTCGGGAGCCTCGTGCTCCTCGCGCAGCAGCCCCACCACGCGCCGGGTCTCCGCCAGCGCCTCGCGGGCGGCGTCGCGGATGGCGGTGAAGGTGCCGGCGGGTCCGGAGCCCAGCTCGCGGAACTTGTAGGGGGCGGCGTCGGCCTGGATGGCGATCATGGACATGTGGTGCGAGACCACGTCGTGCAGTTCCCGCGCAATGCGGGAGCGCTCCTCCAGCAGGGCCTGGCGCGCGCGGTCCCGGCGGCGCAGCGCGCTCTCCCGCGCCAGCCGCTGCTGCGCGGCGCGCCTGCTGCGCACGTTGTAGCCGAACAGCAGGACGGCCGCAACTGCGGCCGACAGCCAGGCCGTCTGCCCGGGGTGGGTGCCCACGAGGGGGTAGGCGGAGAGGAAGCAGGCGGTGACGGTGACCATCCCGACCCCGACCGTGGTCCGTCCCGGATAGTTGACCGCCACCGCGTAGAGGACGACGGGCAGGGCCACCAGCGCCGCCACCGGCCACGGCCACAGGTGGTACTGCGGAAGCGCTGCGACGCCGGCCGGCAGCGGCGGAGCGCTGTTGCCGACCGCGATGAGCACGGCGACCAGTCCCGCCGCCATGATGCGCCAGCACAGCAGCGGGGCGAACGGCAGCAGCGCGAACGGCAGACCCACCGCGCCGCCCAGCAGCACCGACACCACAACGTCCAACTGGTAGAACTCGACCAGTTGGACGGCGACGAGAGCGGCCACCCCGCAGCTCAACCCGAACAGCACGAACCACGCCGTCACCTCGCGCGGCTGCGCAGGCTGCTGCTGTTGCGGCCCCTCGCCCGCGGCCCCGGCGGACTCCGGACCGGCGCCCCCGGCCGGCCCGGTGCGCTCATCGGGCAGCACGAGCCACAGCAGCAGGTACACCGCGATGCCCAGCGGCAGCGAGACGATGGGGAACAGGATGCGCAGGGTGATGGCCATGGGCTGGGAGCCGCGCGCCAGCCCGGCGCACACGCCCGCGACGATGCGGCCCTGCGCGGGGCGGTGCGGGCCGTGGAACAGCCGCAGCGGGCCCTGGGGACGGTTTCCGGGGGTACCCCAGAGCGCGTCCCACACAGCGCGGACGATGGCCGCGGGACCCGGTACGCCGTTGTGCGCCGGATCGCGGTTGCGCGGGCCGCGGGGGCGGACCGCGCCGCCGCCGGCGTCCCCATGGGCGGCGGCCGCCTGCTTGCGCGGCGTGGCGGGTGCGGCCGCGGCCATGCGGTGCAGCCGGCCCGCGTGGGCCCCGCGCAGCCGCACGTTGTCGCCGATCAGCAGGACCGCCGCAGCGGCGATGGCACACCACACCCCTGCCGTGGCCTGCGGGACCGCGCCCAGGATGACGACCGCTGCGGTACACGCGCCGATGGCGGCCACGACGGACCGGTCGTACTGGGTGCCGGCAACGAACAGCACGGCCAGGTAGAACACCGCCGCCGCCACCGGGACCGGGACGGCGTCGCCGGCCGGCAGCATGAGCATCGACACCGCCACCGCCGCGGTCATCAGCCGCCACACCAGCAGCACGGACCCGCGCAGCGCCAGCAGCGGCGCTCCCAGCGCGGCTCCGGCTGCGGTCGCCGGGAGGCCCTCGGCGCCGGAGTTCCACAGTTGCGCGGCGCTCGCGACCGCCGTGAACAGTGCAGCGGCGCCCAGGAAAAGGATCCCGTCGAACCGTTCGCGGCCTTCGGCGCCGGGGCGTCCGGCGAGGCGCACCAGCCACAGCAGCGGGTAGGCGAGCGCCGGAACCACCTGCCGCGCGAAGCTCCGCCGCACCTCGGCCGCCGGGCGCCCCGTACGCGCGGCGATGGCGGCGCACACCCCGCCGAGCAGCGGGGGAGCGGCGGTGCCGGCCGCGCCGGGGTCATCGGGGTCGTCGGCGGGCAGCCACCGCGCGACGTGCTCCGCCCGCCGCCACAGCGCGTCCAGGAGGGCGTCCGCCGCGGCGGGCGCCACGTTCTGCCGGGATGGTGCACTGCTCCCGGTCGGCAGTTCTTCGCCGGACATGCCCGCCTAACGTCGAGTCCGCAGATTACGGGGCCGCACCGGCAACCGCCGAACGCCGCGGTGCCGGGCGAGCCCGGAGGAAAACCCTAGAGGGCCGGGCCCCCTGCGGGCATGCCGCTCAGGTACCGCCCGGCGTGGCTCTGCGGTACCTGTCGGCCGTCTGCCCGGCCGCCCCACCCGGGACATTAGGCTCAGAGCAGCGGCGGGTCGCCGCGGAACCGGCAATTCGAGGAAGGAAGCGGTCGGGTATGGATGTGCGCGGCTACGTCGAGGAGCACCGCGGCGAGTTCGTCGCCGCGCTCAAGGAGTGGGTGGCGATCCCGTCGGTTTCGGCCGAGCCGGGCCACCACGGCGACGTGCGGCGCTCGGCGGAATGGCTGCGCCTGCACCTGGCCGCCACCGGGTTCCCCACCACCGAGGTCTGGGAGACCGGCGGCATGCCCGCCGTCTTCGCGGAGTGGCCCGCCGCCGACCCCGCCGCCCCCGTGGTCCTCGTCTACGGCCACCACGACGTGCAGCCCGCGCACACGGCCGACGGGTGGGACACCGAACCGTTCGCGCCCGAAGAGCGCGGCGACCGGCTGCTCGGCCGCGGCACCTCCGACGACAAGGGCCAGGTGCTCTTCCACGCACTGGGCGTGCGGGCGGGCCTGGCGGCATCGGGCGAGGACGCGCCGCCGGTGACACTGCGGATGCTCATCGAAGGCGAGGAGGAGTCCGGCTCGCCGCACTTCGCCGAACTGCTCGAACGCCACCGCGACCGGCTCGCCTGCGACGTCGTCGTGGTCTCCGACACCACCATGTGGTCGGCCGGCACACCGTCGATGTGCGTGGGCATGCGCGGGCTGACCGACTGCGAGATCAGCATCACCGGACCCGCGGCCGACATGCACAGCGGCTCTTTCGGCGGCGCGGTCCCCAACCCCGCCCGCGCCATGGCCGGCCTGCTCGGCGCGCTGCACGACGAACAGGGCCGGGTCGCCGTGCCCGGCTTCTACGACGGCGCCGCCGCAATCAGCGGTGAGGAGCGCGCCCTCATCGCCAAACTGCCCTTCGACGAGGCGGAGTGGCTGCGCACCGCCGGCAGCCGGGCGGCCTCCGGCGAGGCCGGATACAGCACTCTGGAACGCATCTGGTTGCGCCCCACCGCCGAGATCAACGGGATGTGGAGCGGGCACACCGGCGCCGGCAGCAAGACCATCGTGCCGCGTTCGGCCCACGCCAAGGTCAGCTTCCGGCTGGTACCCGGCCAGGAGACCGCCCGCGTGCAGGAAGCGGTGCGCAGGTTCGTCGCCGGCACCGTGCCCGCCGGCCTGACCGCCGAGGTGGAGTTCAGCGGCCCCGGCGTGCGGGCCTGCGCCTCCGACATCGGCTCCGGTGCGGTGCGGGCCGCCCGCTCGGCCATGGAGCGGGCGTTCGGCACCGAGGTGCTGTTCACCCGCGAGGGAGGCAGCGGCCCCGAAGCCGACCTCGCCGACATCCTCGGCGCACCGCTGGTCTTCGTCGCCGTCGGGCTGGACGAGGACCGCATCCACGCACCCAACGAGAAGGTCGAGATCCCCCTGCTGCTCAAGGGCGCCGAAAGCGCCGCCTACCTGTGGGAGCACCTGGGCCGGGCGGCGCCGCAGGCCCGCTGATCCCCGCCGGGACAGCGCCCGGTGCAGGGTCCGTCGCCCCGGCCGCGTCCCCGCGTTGCATTCCCCGTTTCCCCGGCCTGCACGGCCGGGCCGGATGCGGCGGCGTCCGCCCCGCGACCTCCCTACGATGAGAAGGGCCGATGCTTTCCTCAACCGAGACCCCAGCGCTCTCCCGCGGAACCATCGATCCGGTCGGCCACCGCCGGACCGACGACACCTGGCTGGAGAAAGCCTGGGCCGACCCGGGCACGCGCGTCCTGGTCCTCGAAAGCGGCGACCCCGCGGCCGAGGACCGCCGGATGCTGCTGGACCGCCGCTCGCGCACCCTGGTCGCCACCGACCGCGACGGCGAGCCGCACGTGGTGTTCACCTCACCCGAACACGCTCCCGAAGGCGACCGGTACCTCCTCGGCACCGACGAGACCGGGCGGGCGCACTTCGCCGTCCTGGCCGCAGCCGACCACGGGCTGCCCGACATCCCCGGCGCCCGGCCGGCGTCGCTGCGCGAGACCGGCGCCCTGCTCGGCGACCGCGACTCCGGCCTGTTCACCCGCGCCGTCGCACTCGCCCACTGGAACGCCACCCACCGCTTCTGCCCCGCCTGCGGCGCCGCCACCCGCTCGGCCGGAGCCGGCCACCTGCGGGTGTGCACCCGGGAAGGCACGGAACACTACCCCCGCACCGACCCCGCGGTGATCATGCTGGTGCACCGCGGATCCGGCGCCGGCGAGGAGTGCCTGCTGGGCCACAACCCCCGCTGGCCCGAGAACCGCTACTCGGTGCTGGCCGGGTTCGTCGAGCCCGGGGAATCGCTGGAGCAGGCCGTGGTGCGCGAGGTCGCCGAAGAGGTCGGGGTGGCCGTCACCGACCCCGTTTACCAGGCGTCGCAACCCTGGCCGTTCCCGCGCAGCCTGATGCTGGGCTACACGGCGCGCGCCGTCGGCGACGCCGAACGCACCGACGACCAGGAGATCTCCGAGTCTCGCTGGTTCACCCGCACCGCTCTGCGCGAGGCGGCGGAATCGGGCGAGGTGCTGCTGCCGGGCTCGGTCTCGATCGCCCGCAAACTCATCGAGCACTGGTACGGCGGGCGGTTGCCCGGCGAGTGGTAGCCGAGCGGCGGGCCACCGCCTGCGAACCCGCCGGGGCACGGGTGCGGGCGGCCGCGCCGCACGGCGCAGAACGGCACGAGTCAGCCGCGGCGGCGAGTGGCCTCGGCGGCTGCGCCCTCGGCGGCGAGCTCGCCGGGCAGCGCGGTCAGCGGGTTGGTGGAGCTGGCGACCACGTCGGCGGCCAGGTCGGCGACCTTGCGGCCGCGCGAGCGCGAGGCCGAACGCAGCAGCTCGAACGCCTTGCGCGGCGTGAGCCGGTGGCGCTCGGCCAGGACACCGATGGCCTGCTCGACCACGACCCGCGTGTGCAGGGCGTGTTCCAGCTGCGCCACGGTCATCCGCAGGCGCTCCTCTTCGCCGCCGGCACCCGATGCCCGCGGGGGCGCGGGCACCGCGGTGCGCGGCTGGTCTTCGGCGGCGAGCAGGTCGGCGAGGACCATGGCGTTGAGCAGGTCGGGCAGTTCCTCGCCGTTGTGCACGCGCCAGCCCTCAGCGGTCCGCTGGATCATGCCGTACGGGGTGCCCGCCGTGCCGGCCGTGCTGTTCGACGTCACGTCTTTCCCCAATTCCTAACTCCCCCGTGAAGGGCGCCGGCCGCAATCCGCCCCGGGCGGTGGCCTCTCGTGCCGTTCGGTCACGACATCGACGCCGCGAGCTTGTCCTTCACCTGCGCCAGCGACGGGTTGGTCATCGCCGATCCGTCGGCGAAGACAACGGTCGGAACGGTCTGGTTGCCGCCGTTCACCCGCATCACATATTCGGCCGCCTCGGGCTCCTCCTGGATGTCGACCTCGTCGACCCGGATGCCCTCGCGTGCCAGCTGGCTCTTCAACCGCTTGCAGAAGCCGCACCAGGGGGTGGTGTACATCGTGATGGAACCGCCGTCGGGGGTGGTCATCGCACAATCTCCTTCGACATCGGGGCGGGCCCCGGCCGGGGCCCGCGACAAGCGCAACGTGCAACACTGCTTACCTGCAAGTCTGCAACGCTGTGTGCCGCGCGGAGCTTCCCCGGTACTGCTTCGTGCCAGCTGGTCGGACGTGCCGCAGCGCACCGCGGTTCCGCAAAAACGGCGGCCGGTGCCTGCGCAGCCTGCGTTGGCGCCGCCGGCGCCGCAACCCCGCCCGGATCGCCGCACCGGATAGGCGCCACCGGCCGTGCCCGTGTCCGCAACCGCGCCGTCCACAACCGCGCCGTCCGCTTCCGCCGCACGCACCCATGGCTGAGACTTGAGAGACTGAGCGGATGGATGCGGTCGGCTGTTGCCGGTGCAGCCGCGCGTGGCCGCTGAAAAACGCCGACCAACCACTGCAGAGCCGACACCACCCCGAACCCGTCCCGCCCGAGCGTCCCGGTGCGGGGGCGCACTCGACTGGAGGCGCAAGCATGGACCCCGACCGCGTGCTCGAGGGGCTCGACCCCGAACAGCTCGACGCCGCGCGTGCGCTGCGCGGCCCCGTGTGCATCCTGGCGGGAGCCGGCACGGGCAAAACCCGCGCCATCACCCACCGCATCGCGCATGCGGTCGCCAGCGGTATCGCCACCGAGCAGCAGATCCTCGCGGTGACCTTCACCACCCGCGCCGCCGGCGAGATGCGGGGCCGGCTGCGTGCGCTGGGCGCGCCCCGGGTCCAGGCGCGCACCTTCCACTCCGCGGCCGTGCGCCAGCTCTCCTACTTCTGGCCCCAGGCCATCGGCGGCCCCCCGCCCACCCTCATCGACAGCAAGATCCAAGAGGTCGCACGGGCGGCGAACTCCTGCGGCCTCCAGCTCGACCGCACCGGGCTGCGCGACCTCGCCGGCGAGATCGAGTGGTCCAAGGCCACCCAGGTCCGCCCGGCCGACTACGAAAAATCCATCGCCAAGATCGGCCGCGCCGCCCCCATGCCGGTCCACGACGTTGCCCGGGCCTACGAGGCCTACGAGGAACGGTGCCGCGACCGCAACCTGCTCGACTTCGAGTCGATGCTGGAGCTCACCGCGGCCATGATCGCCGAACATCCCCAGATCGCCGAACGCGTCCGCGACCAGTACCGCTACTTCGTCGTCGACGAGTTCCAGGACGTCAACCCGCTGCAGAAACTGCTGCTCGACGCCTGGCTGGGCGACCGCGACGACCTGTGCGTGGTGGGCGACCCCAACCAGACCATCTACTCCTTCGCCGGCGCCACCCCCAGCTTCCTCACCGGGTTCTCCGCCGCCTACCCCCACGCCACGGTCGTGCGGCTGGTCCGCGACTACCGGTCCACGCCGCAGGTGGTGCGGGTGGCCAACGGCGCGCTCGAACACGCCCGCGGCCCCGCCGCGGAACACCGCCTGGAACTGGTCGCCCAACGCCCCGACGGCGCCGACCCCATCTACACCGAGTACGACGACGAACCCGCCGAAGCCACCTCGGTGGCCCGCAAGATCGCCGCGCTGATCGACTCCGGCACCCCCGCACGCGAAATCGCGGTGCTGTTCCGCACCAACGGCCAGGCGGCGGCCTACGAGCAGGCGCTCGCCGATGCCGGGGTCGCCTACACCGTGCGCGGCGCCACCCGCTTCTTCGAACGCCCCGAGATCAAACAGGCCGTGCACACCCTGCGCGGGGCCCGCCAAGGGGCCGGCTCCGACCCCCTCGTCCAGACCGTGCGCGACATCCTCGTCCCGATGGGCCTGACCCCCGAACCCCCCGAAGGCCGCCAGGCGCGCGAGCGCTGGGAGTCGCTGGCCGCCCTGGCCCAGCTCGCCGAGGACGTCGCCGCCGCCCGGCCCGGCGCCACCATGCAGGACTTCGCCGACGAGCTCGACGCCCGCGTGGCCACCGAGCACGCCCCCGAGTACGAGGGGGTGAACCTGGCCTCCCTGCACTCGGCAAAGGGGCTGGAATGGGACGCGGTGTTCCTGGTGGGGCTGACCGAAGGGCTGATGCCGATCGTCTTCGCCGAGTCCGCCGAGCAGGTCGAGGAGGAACGCCGCCTCTTCTATGTCGGGGTCACCCGCGCCCGCGAGCACCTGTCGCTGTCGTGGTCGCTGGCCCGCTCGCCCGGCGGCCGCAAGTCCCGCAAACCGTCGCGCTTCCTCGACGGCCTGCGGCCGGCGTCGCCGTCGCTGGCCGGCCGCGAAAACCGCAAACAGGCCAAGGTCGTGCGGTGCCGGATCTGCGGCAACACCCTCATCGAGGCCGCCGAACGCAAGCTCAACCGGTGCCTGGACTGCCCCGCCGACTACGACGAGGCGCTGCTGGAGCGGCTGAAGGAATGGCGGCGGGGTGTGGCCGACGAACAGAAAGTCCCGGCCTACGTCGTCTTCACCGACGCCACTCTGCAGGCCATCGCCGAACACGTCCCCGCCGACCGCGGCCGCCTCTCCGGCATATCCGGCGTGGGCGCGGTCAAGCTGGAGCGCTACGGTGATGCCGTGTTGGCGTTGTGCGCAGGCAAGGAACCCGCCGACCACCGCGAGGGAGATGAGCCCGATGGGGGACCGACCGAGCCGCAGACCGACTGACACGGCCGGGCGGCCCGACCACGGCCGGCCCGACCGGGAACAGGCCGGCCGCCAGGATCAGCCGGACCAGCCGGACCTGCGGGATCAGCAGGGCCGGCCGGGCCAGAGCGTCGCCGGGCTGCTGGACACCCTCGACTTGGAGCGCATCGAGGACAACATTTTCCGCGGCCGCAGCCCCGATGGCGGTCCGCAGCGGGTCTTCGGCGGCCAGGTCGCCGGGCAGTCCCTGGTCGCAGCCGGGCGCACCGTGCCCGCCGAGCGCAGCGTGCACTCCCTGCACGCCTACTTCATCCGCCCGGGCGACCCCGCGGTGCCCATCGTCTACGACGTCGACCGGGTGCGCGACGGCCGCTCCTTCACCACCCGGCGTGTCACCGCGATCCAGCACGGCAAGGCGATCTTCACGCTCTCGGCGTCGTTCCACAAGGCCGAACCCGGCCTGGAACACCGCGTCGCCATGCCCGACGCCCCCGGCCCCGAAGAACTGCCGACCATGCGCGAACGCCTCTACAGCGCGTTCGGCCGGGTGCCGCGCTTCGCGAGTTGGCACCCGATCGAGCTGCGCCCGGTTGGCCCGCTGTCCTTCGAGGTCGAGCGCGACCCCAGCCTCAGCACGACCGACAACCTGGTGTGGCTGAAGGTCGACGGCCGCCTGCCCGACGACCCGCTGCTGCACGTGTGCCTGATGACCTACGCGTCGGATATGACCCTGCTCGACACCGTGCTGCTCAGCCACGGGCGCTCGTTCTCGGGGATCTCCATGGCCAGCCTCGACCATGCCATGTGGTTCCACCGCCCGTTCCGCGCCGACGAGTGGCTGCTCTACGCCCAAGAGACCCCCACCGCCGGCGGCGCCCGCGGTCTGGCACGCGGCCTGGTGTACACCCGCGAAGGCGACCTGGTGTGCTCGGTGGTCCAAGAGGGCCTGCTGCGCGTGGTCGACACCGATACCGGCGCATCCGGGTAGCCGTTCACACATGCGCGTGCCGGGCGACCCGTGGCCGGGTCCGGCCGAATTCGCAGGTCAAAAATAGGTTGCCCGTCTTCTGCCCGCCGCCATAGTCTTGACCCCGTTAGCGCCCGCGCAGGCTGCGGACGAAAGTCCGCCGGCCCGACCGTGAAGGAGGTGTCCCATCAAATGATCATGAACTTGAAGCCCGGTTCCATCGCCGTCACCGGCGAGTCCGTCGTCATGTCCCGGGACACCGTGCGCAGTGGCGCCCTGCGCGTTAAGCCGCAGCACGTCGGTGTCTCGGGCATCGACCAGCAGCGGGTTCTGCACCACGGGATGACGGGTCTGGAGCGTTTTTATGCCCGTCTCGCCCGTACAGCGGATTGCAACCGCCTGGAAACCGAGCTCGCAGCAGGATCCCCGCGCCTCAAGGGCGTAGTGGGGGAGTGTCCACGGGACATCCCGGTCTAGCACCAAAGGCCGGGTAAGTCTTCCCGTGGCCGCGGACCCCGCAAAGGGGCCGCGGCCATTTTGATCCTCAAGTCAGAGTGCTCCCGAGTAATGGGGAGCGCCCTTTCGGATCGCATCGCAGGTTGTGGCCCCGCCGCCGGACGCATGTCCGGCCGATGAAGTCGCCAACCGCGTTCGACACCACAGATCAGGGAGGACACCGATGCTTGCGTCGGTCCTGCAAACGTCGAGTTTCGGCGAGATCGAGATCCCCTGCCGGCAGGAGCCCGACCTCTTTTTCGCCGAAGCACCGGCGGATGTCGAGGCGGCCAAAGCCATCTGCCAGGACTGCCCGGTCCGCGAGCAGTGCCTGGCCGAGGCTCTTGAGCGCCGGGAGCCGTGGGGAGTCTGGGGCGGCGAACTGCTCGTCGCAGGCAAGGTCGTGGCGCAGAAGCGCCCGCGCGGCCGCCCCAGGAAAAACGCCGAGCCCGTGGCCGCCTGAGCCACCGGGCACCCGGCCATCCGGTCCACGTTCCGCACCCGCCGATCCGCGCCGTCGCCGAAATACCGTTAGCCCCGGAAGGACACTCCGTACGATGCTGCTCTACGAACTGGTCAACCTGCAGATGAACGTCGACAAGCGGCGCGAGCACCAGCGCCGCCGGCTGTCGGCCCGCCGGCTGCGCGCCGAGTGGCGCGAGCGCCGGCAGGCCGAACACATGCTCATGGAATTGACGTGGTCACGCCTATGTTGACGTGACCTTCCGGGGCCGGTCCGAGCGCGGATCGGCCCCTTCCCTTTTTGTGGCCGGATCCGGACACATGGTTTACCCCAAGAGTGCCCCAGGTCACCGCAGACCGCGCTATTTTCGCGGCCATCCGCGCCAGTAAAGACGGGACGAACAGGGCGCCTACGGAGCAAAAAGTCCCAACACGGCACTGTGGCGGCCGTCCGCTCTGAGCTACCGTGAATTTGTGCCTCCGAACACCAAGATCGAGGTACGCCGAAGTCCCCGGCGGCGCCGTACGGTGTCGGCCTACCGCGATGGGGACAAGACGGTGGTCCTCGTTCCCGCGACGTTCTCCCGCGCCGAAGAGAAGCGCTGGGTGGACCGCATGCTGGAGCGCCTTGAGGCACGCGAGGAACGCCGCCGCCCCGACGACGAGTCGCTGCACTCCCGCGCGCTCGATCTCGCCGACCGCTATCTCGAAGGTCTGGCCCGGCCCGCGAGCGTACGCTGGGTCGACAATCAGCAGACCCGCTGGGGTTCATGCACGCCCGAAAACGGCTCCATCCGGCTGTCGCGGCGGCTATCGGGCATGCCCGGCTGGGTGGTCGACTACGTACTGCTGCACGAGCTCGTGCACCTGATCGTCCCACACCACGGCCAGGAGTTCTGGGACCTGGTGCACCACTACCCCAAGGCCGAACGGGCCCGCGGCTACCTTGAGGGAGTCAGCGCCGCGGCGCGCTTGGACACCGGCCGCAGCGGCGAGGCCGGCGAGGACGAGGACGACGTTTACGACGACCTCGGTGCCGCCGGACTGGACCAATCCGACAGCGCCTGACCTGCGTCCGTGTCCGCACCGACCCTGCAGAAATGCCCAAATATCAAAGCTGAGACGGTCATTTCTGCATGATCATCGCCGGGAACCCGACCGCCGCCCGGCCCCCGCAACACACACTTCCCAAACAGGAATTAGCCCTGCGGCGCGGGATCGTGGTCGCGGCCGGAATCGGCGCGGGCGGCTTCGGCGGCGGCGCGCACCAGTGCGCGGCAGGCATCGTCGCTGGGTTCGGGCACGGAATCGACCGGGAACCAGGCCAGGTCCGCCGATTCGGCGGTGTCGCGGACCAGCGGGGAGCCGCTGCCCGGGGTGACCGCCGCGTACTGCACGTCGAGGTGCCAGGTGCCGCCGCCGCAACCCACCCAGTGGCGGTCCAGCCGCACCGGGCCCGGCAGCAGCCGCAGGCCGGCGATTCCCGATTCCTCGGCGGCTTCGCGCAGCGCCGCCGCGCGCAGCGAGGAATCGGCGTCCTCGCAGTGCCCGCCGGTCTGCAGCCACTTGCCGATCTTGCGGTGCAGGGTGAGCACCGCGCTGGTGCCGCCGGGGTCGACGATGGCGGCGCTGGCGGTCAGGTGGCCGGCCAGGCAGGTGCGCGACATGGAGTCGGGATGCTGGTCGAGGTGGTGCAGGTAACCGCGGCGCAGGCGGTCCTGTGCCGGGTCGGGCGGGGTCCAGTCGGCGAGTTCGCTGCGGGCGCGGGCGCGGAGTGCAGCCAGGCTCACGCGGAGCCCTCGCCGGATCCGCCCCCGCCGGGCCCCTCCTTGCGGTCGTCGCCTTGATCGGGGCGCGGGTCCGGCTGGTCGGCCTGACCCGCCTGGTCGGTGCGGCCGGGTGCGCGGTCGGCGCCGGAACCGTCGGTGAATTGGCTGATGTCGAGTTCGTCGGCGGACTCGCCGCGGCCGTGCACGAACCCCTGCGGGTCGTCCAGGTCCTCGCTGGACGGCATCAGGTCGGGGTGCTCCCACAGCGCGTCGCGGCCCTCGATGCCGCGCGCCTCCTGCAGCGCGGTCCACAACGCGGCGGCCTCGCGCAGGCGGCGCGGCCGGAGTTCGAGCCCGACCAGGGTCGCGAACGTGTGCTCGGCGGGTCCGCCGGTGGCGCGGCGGCGGCGGGTGGCCTCGGCCAAGGCGGCCGACTGCGGCAGGCGCTCGTTCACCGCGGAGCCGACCACGACCGACAGCCAACCCTCGACCAGAGCAAGCGTGGTCTCGAGCCTGGCCAGCGACGCTTTCTGCTGCTGGGTTTCCTGCGGTTGGAACAGGCCTTCGCCCTCGCCGCCCGACAGCGCCTCTTGCAGGGCCTCGGGGTTGGCGATGTCGATCTGGCCGAGTTTTTCCTCAAGGCCGCTCATGTCGAAGGACATGCCCCGGGCGTAGTCCTCGACGAGGCTGAAGACGTGCGCGCGCAGCCACGGCACGTGCCCGAACAGCCGGTGCAGCGCGGTTTCGCGCGCGGCCAGGTAGAGCCGGACCTCGTCCTCGGGGATGCCCAGACCCTCGCCGAAGGCGGTCACGCCATCGGGCAGCAGCGCGGCCGTGCCCTCGCCGGCCAGCGGCAGCCCGACATCGGTGGAGCCCACCACCTCGCCGGCGAGTTCGCCGATGGCCTGGCCGGCCTGCTGGCCCACCAGCATGCCGCCCATCTGCTGGACCATGCCCATCAGCGGGCCCGCCATCGACTGCATTTCCTCGGGCATGTTCTGACCCATGGACTCGACCAGCCGCCGGGTAAGGGGTTCGCACAGTTTCGACCACGTGGGCATGGTCTTCTCGACCCACTCCGAGCGGCTCCAGGCCTGCATGGTGTGCACCCCGGACGGCAGCGAGGTGGCCTCGTTGGTCCACAGGTCGGCCAGGCGCAGGGCCTCCTGTACTTTGGCGTAGTCGTGCGCGCCGACACTGGAGTCGCCCTTTTGCGACACCGTGTGCCGGGCGATGTTCTTGGCCATCTCCCAGTTCACCGAACCGGAAGGGGACTGCTGCTGTTCGCCGGGCGCGGACTGGGCGGACATCATGTCGGCGAACTGGCGCAGCATCTGCGCCATCTGCTGCGGGTCGCCGAAGGGGAAGCCGCCGGGTGTCCCCGGGTCGCCACCGCCTGGGCCGCCGCTACCGGCGCCCGAGCCGGAGTCGCCCGATCGGCGCCCGGACTCGTCGTCGGGGTCGTTGGGCATGCTGAAACCGAATGGTAGGTCGCTCACGATTAGACCTCAGGCAGGATTAGGTTTGTCTCCACTGTCACGTTAGCTGGGAGCCGCCCGGAGTGAATACCGAAACGAGCCAGGTTCGCCCACAGCACACCGCCCGCACCGCGGCGCCGGTGGTCGCGGTTACCGGCGCAGCCGAGGGTATTGGCCGTCTCCTTGTGGAACGCCTGGTCACGGCCGCTGGTTCCGGCCGGGTCGCGGAAATCGTCGCGATCGGCGGTCCCGAAGGCGCCGCGGCGGGGATTCCGCTGGGCACCACCTGGCACACGGCCGACGTCCGCGACCCCTCGCTGGCGGGCAGCATCGCAGGTGCGGATGTTCTTGTGCACGCCGACGACGACCGCACGCTGGACACCCCGCCCAGGAAGCGGCGCGCCGACAACCTGCGCGCCGCCCAGACCGTGCTGACCGCGGCCGCCGCCCAGCGCGTACCGCGGGTGGTGCTGATCACCAGCACCATGGTCCACGGCGCCGACCCGGGCAACCCCGTCCCGATGTCCGAGGACGCCGAGGTCTGCACCGAGACCGGTCCCGGCCTTGTCGGCGACTGGGTGGAGATCGAGGACCTGGCGTGCCGCGCCCGGCGGGCCCACCCCGGCCTCTCGGTGACCGTGGTGCGCCCGGCGCCGCTGGTGGGGCCCGGGCTCGACACCGCGCTCACCCGGCACTTCGCGGCCCCGCGGCTGCTGACCGTCCGCGGCCGCGAGCAGAGCTGGCAGTTCTGCCACATCAACGACCTCGCCGCTGCGCTGGAGCACGTGGCCGTGCACGGGACCGGGGGCGAGCAGGGTGCGCTGGCGGTGGGCTGCGAGGGTGCGCTGTCCCAGAGCGAAGCCGAGGAGATCGCCGGCCTGCGCCGCTTCGACCTGCCCGCCAACCTGGTTTTCGGCGCCACCCAGCGGCTGCATAGCGCGGGTATCACGCCGGCTTCGGCGGGCGAGGTGAAGTTTTTGGTCTACCCGTGCGTGGTCGACTGCGCGACCCTGCGCGCGGCCGGATGGCGGCCCGCCTATGACAACGCGGAGTCGCTGCGGACGCTGCTGGATGCGCGCAGCGGCAAGGCCGCGCTGGTGGGCCGCAACGTGGGCCGCAAGGAGGTCACGATCACCGCGGCCAGTGCGGCCGGTGCCGCTGCGGCGGCCATCGGTACCGCGGCGGCGGTGCGCCATCTGCGCAAGCGGCGCGGCCGCTGAGCCGGTCCTGCCGGGCGGTCCCGCCGCGCCGGGCCGCCGCACCGGTCGCACTGGTCGCACCGGCCCGACCGGCCGCACGACCCACCTGCGCCGCAAAACCCCGCGAAAAGTACGTTCCCGGCAGCCGCCGTTGGGCAACTCGTGTTGATACGGTCGGCATGTGGATGCCATCAGCCTGGTAGGACTACGCGAAACCCCCATTTCAACCGACGAGGTCCTCGCCGCTGTGAGCGACCCCCGGGCCGGCGGCACGGCCTTCTTCGTCGGCACGGTCCGCGATCACGACCACGGCCGCTCCGTCGCGCGCCTGGCCTACTCCGCCCATCCGCGGGCCGAAGCCGATATGCGCCGCGTCATGGAGAAGGTCGTCGCCGACACCTCGGGCGACGGCAGACCCGTTTGGCGGGTGGCGGCGCTGCACCGCGTCGGCGACCTGGAGATCGGCGACACCGCGGTGGTCGTCGCCGCAGCAGCGGGCCACCGCGACGAGGCGTTCGACGCCTGCCGGCGGCTGATCGACGACATCAAGGCACAGGTGCCCGTCTGGAAGCACCAGGAGTTCACCGACGGCGGCACCGAGTGGGTCGGGTCGGAGTAAACCCGCCGTACCTCCCGGTGCACCGGCACCCGGGCGGCCCGTGAGCCGAGCGCCCCGGGCCCCGTGCCGGCGCGGCGGCCGAGCGCTGAGGCCGGGTGCCGGTCCGTGTCCCGAGTGTGCCGTTTAGGCTGTGCAGCATGTTCCGTCGTGCAATGACCCTGATCGTCGCGGTGGTCCTGCTGGTCGGCCTCGCAGCGGGAGCGGTCTACCTGCCCGTGCCCTACCTGGTGGCCTCGCCCGGCATCGCCCTGAACACGCTGGGCAGCACCGATGGCGAGCGGATCATCCAGATCGACGGGGCCGAGACCTACCGGCACAGCGGCGGGCTCTCCATGGTCACCGTGCAGTACGCCGGCGGCCCCGACGTGCACATGGACCTGGTCACCGTGCTGGGCGCGTGGCTGTCGCCCAGCCAGGCGGTGCTGCCCGAAGAGGCGCTGTTCCCGCCGGACCAGAGCGTCGAGGAGGTCACCGACGCCCAGACGGTGGAGATGAACAGCTCCCAGATGAACGCCACCGCGGCGGCTCTGGGCGAGTTGGGCGTCGACTACGACACCCGCGCCTATGTCGCCCGGGTGATGAAGGACCGGCCCGCCCACGGCGAGCTGCGCAAGGGCGATGTGGTCACACGGGTCGACGGCGAGCCCGTCGCCGGCAAGGACGAGGCCGTCGAACTGGTCAGCGACCGCGAGCCCGGCGATTCGGTCGGTTTGACACTCAAGCGCGACGGCGAAACGGTCGAAACCGAGGTCGAGACCGAGGCGAACGACGAGGGCGACCCCGTCGTCGGCATCCTGATCGCCGACCGGCATGACTTTCCCTACGACGTCGACATCAGTGTCGGCGAGATCGGCGGGCCCAGCGCCGGCATGATGTTCGCGCTGGGGATCATGGACCGCCTCAGCGAGGACGGGCTCACCGGCGGCCACAAGATCGCCGGCACCGGCACGATCACCGCGGACGGCAAGGTGGGCGCGGTCAGCGGTGTCGCCCAGAAAATGGTCAGCGCCCAGAGCCAGGGCGCCGAGTACTTCTTCGTCCCCGCCGAAAGCTGCCCGCAGACCTTCGATTCCGCGGCCAGCGGCGACATCGAGGTGGTCAAGGTCGCCAAGCTGGGCCAGGCCGTGGACGCGCTCAAGGCCATCCGCACCGGCGACGGGGCCGGCGACCTGCCCCGCTGCGGTCCCGGGCAGCCGGAGTAACCGCAGGGCGCCTGAACAACCGCGGGCGACCGGGCGCGGCACCGGCCGCGCCGCGGCCGCCGCGGCGCCGGGCGGCCGGCGCGCGCCCGATCAGCCCGACGGACTCAGCCCGTTTCGTCCTCTTCCAGGGTCAGTTCCAGCGCCGAGGTCAGCCCCGGAACCAGATCCTGGCCGTTGAGCACCTCGTCCTCGGAATCGTGGCTGCGCATCCGCAGCGCCGAGTGCCTGCTGCCGTCGCGCAGCACACCCGCGACCATGCGGACCTCCTCGCGCCCGTCCTGGCCCTGGGCCCACTCGCCAGGGTCGGCCTCCTGCGGCGGCTCCAGAGTGACGTCGGAACCCTTCAGCACCAGGCGCTCCATCACCAGGGCACACCCGGTGACGGCCTCGGGCCAGGCCATCCTGCCCAGGGCGTCCTCCAGCGGGACGTCCTGCGGCAGCGGGTCCTGCTCTACAGGAGTGAGGTCGTCGGCGGCCACATCGCCGGTCAGCCCCAGCATCTCGGCCAGGGCGGGTTCGCGCTGCATCAGGTCGGTTGTGGGCACAAGGGCGTAGATGCGCACCGGCTGGTCCCAGCCCTGGCCGGCGGCGTGGCGCTCAAGCTCCAGGACGGCTTCACGAATGTTGAAAGACACCCCTCCATGGTGGGGGACCGGGGGCACTGGAAGCGCGCCTTCCTAGGAGTAAAGTCGGACCACGAGCGTATCCGGGGGCTTTCCGATGCCGATCCGAGGCCCGGTCGATGTCATGTTGTCATCGCAAGGCGCGGGGTTTCGGGAACCCGCCGGACACGCAATAAGTTGCCGAGGCAAGACTTCTGAAGTCGCAGCGGCCCTAACCGGCCGCAGCGCTAACAAAAACCGCAGTGCTACCTAAGAGGGGGAGGCGTGAGCTTCCGACCGCCCGGCGCACAATCCGCGCGCAATGCCCGTCGATCCCGGCTGCTCGCGCCCGTCGCGGTGGCCGTGGTCGTCATTGTCGCGGCACTTGTCACCGCCGCGAATTTCTGGACCGATTACCTGTGGTTCGACTCCGTCGGGTACACGTCCGTCTTCCTCACCGAGCTCCGCAGCCGTGCGCTGATGTTCGCCGGCGGGGCCGTGATCATGGCCGCCGTCGTCGGCTCCAGTATGTTCCTCGCCTACCGCTACCGGCCGCTCGCGCCGCCGATGAGCCCCGAACAGCAGGGGCTGGCGCGGTACCGGATGTCGATCGACCCGCGCCGCAAGATCTTCTTCTGGGTGATCGTCGCCGGACTGGCCCTGCTGACCGGCGCTTCGGCCAGCGGCGAGTGGAGCACCTACCTGCAGTTCGCCAACAGCTCGCCGTTCGGCGTGAACGACCCGCAGTTCGATCGCGACATCTCGTTCTACACCTACACCTACCCGTTCATGCGGATGGTGCTGGGCTACCTCTTCGCCGCCGTCGTGCTGGCGTTCATCGCCGCCGTGGTCGTCCACTACCTCTACGGCGGTGTCCGGCTGCAGAGCAAGGGCCAGCGCGCCACCCCCGCGGCGCGGGTGCACCTGTCGGTGCTGCTGGGTATTTTCGTGCTGCTGCGGGCGGCCGCGTACTGGCTGGACCAGTACGGGCTGGTCTTCTCCGCCCGCGGCTACACCTTCGGCGCCTCCTACACCGACGTCAACGCCGTGCTCTACGCGGTGATCATCCTGTCGGTGATCTCCGTGGTCTGCGCGCTGCTGTTCTTCGCCAACATCTACGTGCGCAACGTGATGATGCCGGTGGCCAGCCTCGGCCTGCTGGTGCTCTCGGCCATCCTGATCGGCGGCGTCTACCCCGCGATCGTGCAGCAGTTCCAGGTCAGCCCGAACGAGCAGCGGCTGGAGCGCCCCTTCATCCAGCGCACCATCGAGGCCACCCGCGCGGCCTACGGCATCGACAACACCGAGGTCACCGACTACGACGCCCAGACCGAGCTCACCGCCGAACAGCTCTCCGACGAAGCCTCCACCATCCCCAGCGTCCGCCTTGTCGACCCCTCGGTGGTCTCCCAGACGTTCCAGCAGATGCAGCAGGTGCGCGGCTTCTACGAGTTCCCCGAGGTGCTCGCAGTCGACCGGTATGAGGACGACGAAGGCAACAACGTCGACACCATCATCGCCGCCCGCGAACTCTCGGGCCCGCCCCAGGACCAGGACAACTGGCTGACCCGGCACACCGTCTACACCCACGGCTTCGGCATCGTGGCCGCGGCCGGAAACCAGGTCGACGCGCAGGGCCGGCCGGTCTTCACCGAGTACAACATCCCGCCCGAGGGCGAGCTCTCCGAAGGCACCGGCGAGTACGAGCCACGCATCTACTTCGGCCGCGAAGGCGCCGAGTACGTCATCGTCAACGCCGAGCCCGAGTACGATTTCCCGCTGGGCGGCGGCAGCGGCGACGTGACCACCAGCGAGGAATCGGGCGGCGCCGAGGGCGACCCCGCTCCCGACAGCCCGCCGGACAACGCCAACCCGCCCGCCGATGCGCAGGCAGGCGGCCAGGACCAGGACGGCCAGGACCAGGGCGGCGAAGGCCAAGGCGGCGGCCAGGGCGGCGAAAGCCCCGCCGCGCAGCCCGAAGGCGAAGGCGGGGGCGGTGCCGGAGGCGCCGACGGCAGCGGGCAGCGCACCAACCGCTACCAGGGCGAAGGCGGTGTCGGACTCAACAACTTCTTCACGCGCATCCTCTACGCACTGCGCTACCAGGAAGCCGACATCCTGCTGAACAGCGCGATCTCCGAGGAATCGCGGATCATCTACGAGCGCAACCCGGCCGAGCGCGTCGAACGGGTCGCCCCGTTCCTGACCGCCGACGGCAAGTCCTACCCGGCGGTCGTCGACGGCAAGGTGAAGTGGGTCGTGGACGCCTACACAACCACCAACATGTACCCCTACTCGGAGCGGATCGACCTCTCCGACGCGACCGAGGACACGTTCACCCAGAGCACCGACACCGTCAACGCGCTGCCGGACAACCAGGTGAACTACATCCGCAACTCGGTCAAGGCCACGGTCGACGCCTACGACGGCACCGTGACCCTCTACGGCTGGGACGAAAAGGACCCGGTGCTGAAGACCTGGTCCAAGGCCTTCCCCGGCGTGATCACCAAGAAGAGCGAGATCAGCGACGAGCTGATGTCGCACCTGCGCTACCCCGACGACCTGATGAAGGTGCAGCGGGAGATGCTGCGGCGCTACCACATCACCGACGCCGACGCCTTCTACGGTGGCCAGGACTTCTGGAACGTGCCCGCCGACCCCACCACCGACGGCGACAGCCCTGAGCCGCCCTACCGGCAGACCATCCGCTACCCGGGCGAGAGCGACGCCGACTTCTCCGTGACATCGACGTTCGTGCCGCGCGGCCGCGAGAACCTGGCCGGCTTCCTGGCGGTCAACAGCGACGCCACCGAGGGCGACTACGGCAAGCTGCGCATCCTGCGGCTGCCGCAGGACACCGTGGTGATGGGCCCCGGCCAGGTGCAGGCCCAGTTCGCCGCCGACGATGCGATCCGCGACGAGCTGCTGCCGCTGCAGCAGAGCGAGCAGTCCCGCATCATCAACGGCAACCTGTTGACCCTGCCCTTTGCCGACGGGCTGCTCTACGTCGAGCCGCTGTACGTGCGCGCCGAGGGCAGCCAGACCTCCTATCCGCTGCTGCAGAAGGTGATGGTCGGCTTCGGTGAGCAGGTCGCCATCGGCAACAACCTGCAGGAGGCGCTGAACAACCTGTTCGAGGACGGTGCTCCGCTCGCCGAGGGCGGCGACTCGCCCGACCAGGACGGCGGTGGTGGCGGCGGATCGAGCGAAGAGCTCACCGCGGCACTCGAGGACGCCGCGCAGGCCTATGAGGAAGGCCAGCAGGCCCTGCGCGACGGCGACTTCGCCGCCTACGACGAGGCCAACCAGCGCCTTGAGGAGGCGCTGCAGCGCGCTGAGGACGCCTCAGGGCAGAGCAGCGGGTCCGGCGACGGTGGCGGCGACGGAGGTGGCGACGGAGGTGGCGGCGGCTCGAACTGACCTGCCGCCGCACCGGCCGCACCGGCGGCACCGGCGATTGAACACGCTGCGCACAGCAGCACCCGCGGTCGGGCCGCGGCGGAGAGCGAGTGCCTTCCGCCGCGGCCCGCGGTGTATCGGCCCAGGTGGACCGCCTGTTTCGGCGATTTGGTGTTGGTCCGCCGAAGCGGTACTGTAAAGACACACCGACGCGGGGTGGAGCAGTTCGGTAGCTCGCTGGGCTCATAACCCAGAGGTCGCAGGTTCAAATCCTGTCCCCGCTACCAGTAGAAGAGGAATCCGGTCCCGGTCTTCCGGGGCCGGATTCCTCTTTTTTGTCGTGTGCTTCCGCGCGCCGCTGTACGCGCCTTATCCGGCCGCGGCATGCTCCTGCGACACGTCGTACCGGTAGGCGGGCAGTGTCACCGTCACCGACAGCCCGCCGCCTTCCCGGGGATGCGCCGCGACCTCGCCGCCGTGCACGCCTGCCACCGAGCGCACGATGGACAGGCCCAGCCCCGCGCCCTTGGCGGTCACCAGGCGGTCGGAGCCCGAGCGGCGGAAGGGCTCGAACAGCAGCGGTACCTCGTAGGGCGGCACCACCGGACCCGAGTTGGACACCGCCACCTCGACCAGGCCGTCGTCCCGGGTACGCGTGGCCACACCGACCCAGCCCCCGGCCGCGGCACCGTCCGCGTCAACGCCGCCGGTGTCCTCGCCGGGGGCGACGTTATGCCGGACGGCGTTCTCGACCAGGTTGTGCACCAGCCGCTCCAGCAGCGTCGCGTCACCGGACGTGGGGGCTTCGGCGGCATCCTCCTCCACAGACACCCCGGCCCGGCGCGCCTCGTCGGCGGTCTGGGCGATCACGTGGCCTGCCACATCGGCGAGGTCCACCGGATGGCGCTCGGAGAGTTCGTTCTCGGAGGCGGCGAGCAGCAGCAGCCCGGTGATCAACCGCTCGTGGCGGCCGTTGATCTCCAGCAGGTCGGCGCCGAGCTGCCGGACCTCAGGAGGAGCCGACCTGCGGTGCATCGCCATCTCGATCAGCGCCCGCCCGACCGTCAGCGGGGTGCGCAGCTCGTGTGAGGCGTTGGCGACGAAGCGGCGCTGGCCGTCGAAGGAGCGGTCCAGCCGCTCGACCATGGTGTCGAAGTTGTCGGCGAGGTCTTTGACCTCGTCGTCGGGGCCGCGCAGCGCGATGCGCTCGTGCAGCCCCCGGTCGGCGGCCGGCGCCGCGGCGATGCGGCGGGTGGTGTCGGTGACCTGGCGCAGCGGCGCCAGCATCCGGCCTGCGACCAGCCAGCCCAGGGCCGCTGCGGCGATGCCCACCAGCACCAGCGCGACCGCGCCCTGGGTGATCAGCGAGTTGACGGCGGCGTCGTTGACCCGGGCGCGCTGGATCGCGATCCAGTCCTGGGCGGTACCGCCGGCCGGGTCCGGCTCCGAGGCGGCGTCCGCACCGCCGCCCGCAGAGGGAGCGGCCGAGCCACTCGGCGCGGGTCGGGCCGCCGCGGGCGGCGAGGGTGCCGCGCCGGGCGTGCCCCGGCCCGCGGCCTCCCCGCCCGGGGAGGAGATCTGGATACTGGACTCCAGCTCCTGCTTGAACAGGCCGTAGGTGACGACGAGCAGCACCATCCCCGCGGCGAGGAAGACGGCGGTGTATACGAGGGTCAGCCGCGCGCGCAGCGAGATGCGGCGGGGCAGGACGGCGGCCGGCCTCATGGGATCCGGTACCCCACTCCCGTGACGGTTTCGATGACCGGCGGATCGGCGATCTTGCGGCGCAGCTTCATCACGGTGAGCCGCACGGCCGGTGTGAACGGGTCGGCGAATTCGTCCCACACCTTCTCCAGCAGGTGCTCCGACGACACGGCGGCCCCCTCGGCGCGCAGCAGTTCAGCGAGCACCCCGAACTCCTTCTTGGCCAGCGGCACATAGCGCCCGTCGCGGTAAACCTCGCGGCGCGCCGGGTCGAGGCTGATGCCGGCGCGGCGCAGTATCGGCGGTGCGAGCGGGCGCGAACGCCGCCCCAGCGCCTGCACGCGGGCCGCCAGCTCCGCGAACGCGAACGGTTTGGTGAGGTAGTCGTCGGCCCCCAGCGACAGGCCGTCCACCCGGTCGCTGATCCCGGCGGCGGCGGTCAGCATCAGCACCCGCGCATCGGAGCCGGAGCCGACAACGTACCGGCAGACGTCGTCGCCGTGCACGGCGGGCACGTCCCGGTCGAGGACCACCACGTCGTAGTCGTTGACCCCGACCTGCTCGGTGGCCGCGGCACCGTCGTAGGCGACGTCGACCGCGTGGGCCTCCTCGCGCAGCCACTCCGCCACCGCATCCGCCAGCACCGGTTCGTCCTCGACCACCAGAACCCGCATCGGCCGCCCTTTCCATCCGCGAACCGCCCCGCCGCCCCGCCGCCCCGCCGCCCCGCCGCCCCGCCGCCGCGTCGCCGCGTCGCCGCGCGGCCGGAACCGGGCCCATGATCGCCGATCGCCGTGTTTCTTCGGTGTAAGGCTCCCGGGCGTTCGCGCCGCGCTGTACCCGGGTGTGATCCGGTGCGGTCCGCTCCGCCGGAAAACAGGGAGGAAACACGCCGTCCGGTTCGATCGCTTCCCGAGCGGCCGGGATCCCCCCGGCCCGGTGGCAAGGAGGCAGCGCGATGCGAACGTCGCTCAAGCGCAGTGTGTGGACGGCCGTGCCGGTGCTCGCGGTGGGTCTGGCCCTGGCGGGGTGCGGTGCCATGGGCGGCCAGCAGAGCGCCGGCCCGTCCGCGAGCCCGAGCATGAGCGTGGACGAACAGCGGGTCGCGTTCAGCGAGTGCATGCGCGAAAACGGCGTGGACATGCCCGACCCCGGTCAGGAGGACGGCGGTGCCCGCATCCAACTGGACGAGGGCACCGACCAGTCCGACGTGGAAGAGGCCATGCAGGCCTGCGAGGAGTACCGGGTCGGCGGGGACGCGGGCGCGGGCGCCGATCCCGCGGACACCGAGAAGCGCACCGAGTACGCCGAGTGCATGCGGGAGAACGGGGTCGAGAAGTTCCCCGACCCGGCTCCGGCGGAAGCGGGTGAAGGTGCCCGCGAGGCCGACGAGGACGTCGTGAACGACCCGGACCTCGACCAGGCCGCCGAGGAGTGCCGTTCGCTGCTGCCCGGTACCGGCGCGGGCGCCGGCGGTGCGTGATGGGCGAGACGGCACCTGGAAGCGGCACTGGAGGACCGGCGGAGGCGGCGCCGGGTACCGGCTCCGCGGACCCCGCGGCCGCGAGCGCCCCAACACAGCGGACTTCCGACAGCGGTGCGGGTGGCGGCGCCGGCGCCCCGGGCCCCGCCGGGCGCCGGCCGCGCGCCGGAAAGCGCCGCCGGTGGGCGGGTGCCGCCGCCCTC
>NZ_BAAGYZ010000135.1:0-19929 GCF_054778995.1 Streptomonospora sediminis | reverse complement strand
CCGCCGCATTTTTTCTGAAATTTGGGGGTGGGTCCTTTGGGGCCCGCCCCCTTTTTTTTATGTCCTCCTAACATGGAGGACGGTATTTTGGAGTGGGTTGCGCACGCAGCTGTGCTTGCAATCGAACGCTGTGCGACCTCCCGGCTTTCTTGCCGGCGTGCGTCCGGCGCCGGTGCTTCCGGGCGCGGCATGGGATTGGTTACCCGGTGTAGTTCCCAGTGGACTGTAACCACACCGTTGGCTTAACTGCAGGCATTCCGGTGGCGGCCGTACCGATCGGTGCGGGTATCGTGTCCAACAGGTTCCGGCAAGTCCCCCGCCGTGCCGAACCTGCTTACGATACAAGATTGTGCTGAACCGATTCGGCCCGTCCGTGCGTCCTATCTATGGAAGCGGTGGGGCGAATCGAGAGTGCCAGGGGGCCACCAACTGAGCGATAGCACTTACGGCGACGGCGACAAAACGCCGCGCCACGACGCTGAGACACCTGATGATGCTGGTCGTGCTGCGGGGGAAGCAGTGCGTCGGGGGAGTGGCTCCGGTCGCGGTCCCGGCGAGAAGACCGACGACCGCCAGAACCGACCCGATGGTGCTGCGATGATGAACGAGCATGACGACGACTCCCAAGAGAAGGGGACTGACGAGGGTCGGGGGAAGCCTGCTGAGCCTGCCGCCGAGAACCCTGAAAGACGCGACGAAGCTGCCGCCGCCCCCTCTGCTGCCGCTGCCGGCGGCACGCCCCCGTCCGAACCCGCCGCCGAGGTCCCTGAGGCGGAAGGCGCCGAGGGCGCCGACGAGCCCGGTGAGGCCGGTGAGGCCGGTGCCGCATCGGGCACCAGCGCTTTCAAGGACAGCGGCACCTTTTTCCGCGACCGGGTAGCCCGCACACTGGCGGAGCAGGGCTTCAACCTCCGCGAAGACGGCACCTGGGGTTCCACCGAATCCGCGGACACAGCAGCCGGCGCGCCGGAAACCGGCCGGGAACAGGGCGGGGCCGAACCCGACTCCGCAGGCGCGCAGCAGCCCGCTGCCGCGGATACCGTGTCGGCCGACAAGTCCACCACCACTGCGGCGGCCGCGGTCGACGAGCCGGGTACCGCTGCGGAGGCGGGAACTCCTGCCGAATCCGCGGCCGAATCCGCGGCCGGATCACCGACTGCAGCCGACCGGGCCGAACCCGCCGCGGCCCGCAGCACCGGCGAACCAGCCACCGATACCGCCGCCGCCACCGACGCGGCAGCGACGGCCGCCGCTGCCTCCGGCACCGAACCCACCGACACCGGCACCCCGAAACCGGACTCCGCCTCCTCCGGCGCGCCGGCGACTCCGCCTTCCCCGGCGGGTACCACCGCTGCCGACAACACTGCCGACGGCGACGACAAGGCGAGCCAGCCCCGACCCGCGGGCACCGCTGAGCGCGCGGCCGGCGGCCTTGGCGGCTTCGGCGGGGGTCTCGGGGGTGGTGCGCAGTCCGCACCTGCAGACGGTGGCCAGGCTCAAGCCGAAGAATCGCGCTCCTGGTTCACCCCGCGCGCAGGCACGCGCGACACGGCGGCTGGGGCCCCGGCCGCCGACGACGGTGCAGGCGAGCCGCAGAGCGGAACGTCCCCCGCGGACTCAGGGGCCGCCGGGCCCGCCGGCCCGACCGCCGGATCGGCGTGGAGCAGCCGGCAGGAACCCCCCTCGGCCGCCGAGCCGCGCGACCCGAGTTCCACGCGGCTCGACCACCCCGACACCCCCGACCACCCTGATCAAACCGCCGCCGGCACTCGATCCGAGGCGGCGGGCACCGCAGATCGGCATCCGCAGCGGTCCGGCGACGGTGCCGCAGCGGGCCGCGACGACTCGGCCGCAAGCGCCGGTCCACGCCCGTTCGGAACGTCCGGCGCGCCGACCGGCACCGGCCAGTCCGGCAGCACTGGCAGCACTGGCAGTGCTGGCAGTACCAGCAACACCGGCAACACCAGCGGTGCCGTGTCGGATCGCGGCGCAGGCTCCGGCTACGGCCCGGGTGCGGCGGGTCTCGCCGCCGGTGGCGCCGCAGCTGCCGGCGCGGGTGCCGCTTCCGGCTCCGCCGCGGCCGCAGTCGGTCCCACCGGCTCCGGGCCGTCCAGTCCTTACAGCACACCCGGTTCCGCGGGTTCCGGCCCCTCCGCCCCCGCGGCCTCTTCGGGCACCGCCGGCCCCACTGGTCCCGCAGGTGCCGCGCCCACCTCCCAGGGCAGCGCCGCCGGCGCCCCCCGCGGCTACGGCGGCGACCGTGCGGCAGGTGCCCCTTCGCCGGCTGCGGATGCCGGTGCGACCGCAACTTTCGGCGCGGTCGGCGCGTCCTCTCCGGGCGCCTCCTCCTCCGGTGGCCCGGCCGAGGGCGCCGGGAGCGCTGCGGCGGGCGGATCCGCCGCCGAGCCGGGCGCGCACACGGCTCACAGCGCTTCGGGAGGCCCGTCCGGCCCCTCCGGCCCGGACCGCCCGCCGGGCCCCGGCGGCCCGACATCTCCGGGCGGCGGCGGTAAGGGCGGCAAGAAGCCGAAGACCAAGAAACCGCTGTGGTGGCGCATCACCCGGGCGACTCTGCTGACCTTCGGGATCCTGGCCGTGCTGGGCTTGGGCGGTTTCGGGATCGCCTACGCGACGATCCCGGTGCCCGACGTCGCCAAGGAAGATGCCGTCAACCAGGGCTCGACCTTCTACTACGCCGACGGCAAGACCCAGTTCGCCGAGCGCGGGGTCGACCGCGAACCCGTGGATTACAAGGAGATCCCCGAGCAGGTCCAGGAGGCGGTCATCTCCGCCGAGGACCGCGGCTACTGGACCTCGCCGGGCGTGTCCATCACCGGCACCGCCCGCGCCGTGTGGGTCACCGTCACCGGCGAGCAGGTGCAGGGCGGTTCCACGATCACCCAGCAGTTCGTCCGCAACTACTTCGAGGGCATCAGCCGCGACCAGACCATCGTCCGCAAGCTCAAAGAGATCGTCATCGCCCTGAAGGTCGACCAGTCGGCGGACATGGACAAGCAGTGGGTGATGGAGCAGTACCTGAACACCATCTACTTCGGCCGCAACGCCTACGGCATCCAGTCCGCTGCGCAGGCGTACTACCACAAGGACGTCGGCGACCTCACCGCGTCGGAGTCGGCGTTCCTGGCGGCGGCGATCCAGCAGCCGACCCTCTACGGCCAGGCCGACAGCAATACCACTCCGCAGATGGAGAAGCGCTGGGAGTACGTGGTCAACGGCATGGTCGAGGAGGGCTCCATCACCCAGGCCGAGGCCGGCAAAATGGAGTTCCCCAAGCCCAAGGAGGAGCGCCCGGCCAACAGCACCGACCTCAGCGGTTACAAGGGCTACATGCTCCAGCAGGCCATGCGGGAGCTGAAGGATCTGGGTTACACCGAGGACAACCTCAACCGCGGCGGCTACAAGATCGTGACGACCTTCGACCAGCAGACCATGGAGATGGCCAAGACCGCGGTCGAGGACACGGTCGACGTCGGTTCGCTGCCGGACGGGGTCCAGGCGGGGCTTACCGCCATCAACCCGAGCAACGGCGAGGTCGTCGGTTTCTACGGTGGCAAGGACTACATCGAGAACCAGTACGACAGTGCTTTCAACGGAGCCGCCCAGGCCGGTTCGGCGTTCAAGCCCTACGTGCTGGCCACCGCCCTTGAGCAGGGCTACAGCCTCAACAGCACCGTGAACGGCAACTCCCCGATCCAGGTCGCGGGCAGTTCGATCGCCAACTACGACCACACCAGCCACGGGCCGACGACCCTGGTCGAGGCCACGCGGATGTCGCTCAACACCGGCTATGTGCAGCTCGCGCAGGAGGTCGGGGTCGAGAACGTCCGCAAGACCGCGAACTCCGTGGGCATTCCCAAGAGCATGATCAAGGACGACCAAGTGGTCCCTACGATCGCGCTGGGCGTCTCCAACGTGCGCCCCGTCGACCAGGCCAGCGGTTTCGCGACCTTCGCCAACGGCGGCGAGCATGTTGAGGCCCACGTCGTCCGCGAGGTCGTCAACAAGGACGGCGAGAACGAACGGCCGGAGCCGAAAACCACCCAGCCGATCAGCGAGCAGACGGCGAACAACGTCACCTACGCGCTGCAGCAGGTCGTCAGCAGCGGCACCGGCACATCGGCGGCGCTGCCCGGGCGTCCGGCGGCCGGAAAGACCGGGACGACCGACAGCAGCGTCGCCGCCTGGTTCGCCGGTTTCACGCCGCAGCTTTCGGCGGCCGTGGGGGTGTACAACGGTAACAACCAGCCGTTCTCGGTTCCGGGTTGGGGAGCGTTGTCGGGCGGCACACTGCCGGCCTCAATCTGGAACAACTTCATGACCCGGGCCATGGAAGGCAAAGAGGTCAAGCAGTTCCCCGAGCCCAGCTACGGCGGCGAAATGCACGACCTGGCTCCCGACCCGCCCCCGTCGCAGGAGCAGAGCGACCCGGCCGACCCCGGCGACCAGGAAACCCGGCCCGAGGACCCGCCGGCCGCGGAGCCGCCGCCCGCGGATACGCCGTCCGCCCCGGTCGAGCCGCCGCCTCCGCCGCCGGACACCCCTGAGGCACCGCCGGAGTTCCCGGGCTTCCCGGATGATGGAACGGGGCAGGAAGAGGAACCGCCGGCCGAGTAGTACCGACAACGAGGCGGGCCGGAGCGAGCACATCGCTCCGGCCCGCCTTCGGTCCTGCGGGCGCGGCCCCATTTCGCCGGGCCTGCGCGGGCCGGCCGGCCCGGCGGCGGTTCACCGCGCTGCGCGGCCTGCGGGGGATGCGGGAGCGGCCGACCCCTGCGCTCGCAGGATCTGCGCGGTGTAGGGGTTCAGTTCGATCGGCCGGTCCTCGCCGATGACGACCGTGCCGCCGATGTAGGCCAGGTGCCGTCCGAAGGCGTAGTTGGGTTCGAAGGCGAAGGTCATTCCGGGTTCGAGTTCCAGGCCGGCGTTGATGGTGCGGTGCTCGCCCTCGGGCGGGTAGGCATCGGCGCCGGGGATCCGGCGGCCGGCGTCCGCGGGGAATCCGCTGAGCGCGATGGCCGGGTTGAGCGCATGCAGCGCCGGGCCGAACTCCCAGCCGTCGGCCGCCTCCAGCGGCCCGCGCACGGCGGCGACGACGTCGCCGAACGTCCGGCCGGGGCGCAGCGCCTCCAGGCCCGCGTCGTAGGCCGCGCGCGCCACCCCGGCGGCGCGCACCAGGTCGGCGTGCGGCTCGCCGATGGCGATGGTGACCTGGTGCTGGGTGTGGCGCCCGCCGAAGTTGGCGAACACCTCGGCGGAGATGGTGTCGCCGTCCCGCAGGGTGCGGGGCGCCTGCGGGCGGTAGGCCCACTGCGGCAGCCCCGAAGCGAGCGGGTCGGGGCCCGACCAGAAGTGCATGGCCGCGGGGACCGTGCCGCGCGCGTAACCGGCGGCCATACCCGCCGCATACACCTCGGCTTCGGAAACACCGGCGGCGGCGGTTTCGACCATGGCGCGCGCCATGGCATCGCCGATGCCCGCCGAGTGGCGTACGGCGGCGACCTCCTCGGCACCCAGCGGCATGATGAGCCGGGACAGGGCCATGGCCACGGGCTTGAACTCGGCGCTGGGAAACTCCTGCAGGATGTTGTCCCACATCCGGTAGGGCAGGATGCCCTCAGGGTGCCAGGGCGGGTAGGGCTCCAACCCGACGACACCGATGGTCCCCGCGGCCAGGCCCGCCTCGCGCAGCGTGTCGGCGACCGCGCGCGAGCCGCGCTCCGACCGGACCTGCTGCGGCGGGATCCACATGGTGTCGCCCCTGCGCGTGGACTCCAGGTGGTCCCGCGCGAACATCTCCATCGGCAGCAGCGAGATCGGGTCGCCGTCCCGCGGGAAGACCACCGTCGTCCCGGCCCTGCCGTTGGTGAACCACGTGTCGAAGGCGAACGGTGCCGGGCCGGCGTCCTCGTGCTCGCCGAAGACGAGCAGCGCGTCAAGGCCTTCGCGCGCCATGAACGCGCGCGCGAGGTCCCATCGGCGGTCGCGTTCGGCCATAGAGAAGGTCGGTACCGCTGTATCGCTCAAAGCTGTTCTCCTCAGGTTTCGCAACAACCACTCGGGCACCGTCGGCCCGGACCGGTTGGGACCGGCCCCGGGCCGGCCGGCGGTGCGCGGGCGCGGGGCCGCCTCCGCCCGGCCCCGCCCGCACCCGCTCACCGCTTTCACCAGGGCAGGGCGCCTTTGCGGTCGCGGTAGCGCCCGGTCTCCCCGGGGGAGGTGGTCGCCAGTTCGATGATGGCGTCGGTGCCCTCGGTGACCGTCTGGGTGCCCTGGCGGCCGTTGAGGTCGGTGGCGGTGAAGCCGGGGTCGGCGAGGTTGAACCGGACCTCCGGGACGCCCTTGGCGTACTGGACGGTGAGCATGTTCAGGGCCGCCTTGGAGGTCGGGTACATCAGGTGCGTGAAGCTTGACTTCTTCCGTTCGCCGTCCGTGTTGATCGCCAGCGATCCGGATCCGCTGGAGACCATCACCACCCGCGGGTCGTGCCCGGCGCGCAGCAGCGGCAGGAACGCGTGGGTCACGCGGACCGGGCCGACCACGTTGGTGCTGAGGACGGGGACCAGGTGCTGCGGCTCGGTCTCCGCTGGGGTGATGCGGTCGCCGGTGGTCCCGGCGTTGTTGATCAGCACGTCGAGGCTGTCGGTGCTCTCGCGCACCGTCCGCACGGCCGCGGCGACCGAGTCGTCGGAGGTGACGTCCAGCGGGACGAAGACCACGTCCGCGCCGTCGGCGGCGAGCCGCTCGCTCGCCTCGCGGCCGCGGGTCTCGTCGCGGGCCCCGAGGAAGACGCGCCAACCGAGCGCGCCGAGGCGGCGCGCCGCCTCGTAGCCCAGGCCCTTGTTGGCGCCGGTGATCAGGACGGTGGTCGTGCTGCCGGACGCGGTGCCGGAAGCGCTGTGGGATGTGGTGCCGTATTCGCTCATGGTGCCACGATGGTGCCCTGACCAGGGATTATCCAGAGATGCCCGAGACTGGGAGCGGCCGTCCCAGGATGCCTGCGCCGAACGGGGGGACAATGGGCGCATGGACCGATTGGAGCTCGCCCGCGTCCTCAAGGCCGCCCGGGCACGCATCGCACCCGCCGAGGCCGGTCTGCCGGCCGGCCCGCGGCGGCGGGTGCCCGGGCTGCGCCGCGAGGAGGTGGCCCAGCTCGCCGGATTGAGCGTCGACTATGTGGTCCGCCTGGAGCAGGGCCGCGGGCCGCAGCCGTCCACCCAGGTACTGACGGCGCTGACCCGGGCGCTGCGGCTGGAGACCGACGAACGCGACCAGGTGTTCCGGCTCGCGGGCAGCGCCCCGCCGCTGGCCGGCCGGATCGATATGTCGGTCCGGCCGAGCGTGCTGCGGTTGCTGCAGCGGCTGACCGATCTGCCGGTACTCGTCCTGTCGGCAAAGGGCGACGTGCTGGAGCAGAACCTGATGGCCGACGCGCTCGTCGGCAACCTGAGCCGCCTGCCCGGCCTTCAGCGCAACATCGTCTGGCAGCGGTTTTTCGGCACCGGCGCCGAGCGGGTGGTGCTCAGCCCCGAGGAGGCCGAGACGACGACGCAGCAGGCCGTCGGGTCGCTGCGCACGGCGCTTTCCCGCTACCCGGACGACCCGGAGCTGCGGTCGCTGCTCGATGAGCTGCTCGCCGGCAGCGAGCGGTTCCGGGGCATATGGGAGGAAGGGCGTTCGGTGGTGCGGCGGTCGATGCACAAGACGGTCGACCACCCCGACCTCGGGACGCTCGTCCTGGACTGCGACACCCTGCTGCTGCCCGACACCGACCAGCAGCTGATCGTCTACTCGGCGGCGGCCGGTACGCGCGAGGCCTCCGCCCTGGACCTGCTGCGTGTCACCGGCACGCAGCAGATGTCGGTGAGCGGCTGACCGGTCGGCCGACCGGGCGTCACAGCATGGTCCGCAGCGAACGCAGCCGCCAGGTGCCGGGGTCGGGCGCGCGGTCGGCGTGCGGCGGGGACCCGGCGGCGGGAGCGAGGCCGGGGTAACGCCGCAGCAGCGACTCCAGGGCCACCTCCGTTTGGACGCGGGCGAGGGACGCGCCCAGGCAGAAGTGCGGCCCGTGGCCGAAACCGAGCTGGCCGGCTCCGCTGGGGGCGCGGGTGACGTCGAAGGTCTCCGGATCGGTGAAGACGCGGGGATCGCGGTTGGCGGCCGCGATGGCCGCGGTCACCCGCTCGCCGGTGCCGATCGCGACACCGCCGATCCGCACGTCCTCGCGGGTGAACCGGGGCATCGCCAGCAGTTGGGGTCCGCACCAGCGCATCAGCTCCTCGACGGCGCCGGGCAGCAGAGCGGGGTCGGCGCGCAGCGCGGCGAGCTGGTCGGGACGGGCCAGCAGTTCGGCCACCCCGTTGGCGACGAGGTTCGTGGGGGTCTGCCCGGCAAGGACGATGTTCCACACGAGGGCGGCCATCTCGGTGTCGCTGAGCCGGTCGCCGTCGTCGGCCTGGGCGGCGATCAGGTCGGTGAGCAGGTCGTCGCCGGGGTTCGCGGGGTCGGCGCGGCGGGCGGCCACAGCGGCCTTGGCGCCGTCGATGATCGCGGGCACCGCCTCGGCGAACCCGTCGCCCGATCCGGCGGCGATGACCGCTCCGAACCCGCGCCACTGCGGGCGGTCGGCGTGCGGGATGCCGACCAGTTCGCAGATCACCTCGATCGGGAGCGGGCGGGTGAAGTGCGCGACGAGGTCGACCGCGCCGTGCCCGCCGTCGCCGGTGTTCTCGGCGTGTTGCGGCAGGCGGTCCAGCAGGTCGTCGACAACAGCCTGGATACGGGGCCGGAACGCGGCGGCGCGGCGCGGGGTGAACGCCGGCGCGACGAGCCGGCGCAGCCGCAGGTGTTCGGGGCCTTCCAGTTCGCCCATGTTGCGCATGAAGGGGCGGTACTCCGCGGGCACGTCGGGGCGCATGGCAAAGGTGCCGGCGTTCAGCTCGAACCGGGGGTCGGTGAGCATCGCCCGGGCGTCGCCGTGGCGCAGCAGGGCCCACATCGGGTCCATGCCGGGCACGGTGAGGCGGGCCACGGGCGCCTGCTCGCGGGCGCGCCCGTAGACGGCGAACGGGTCGGCGATCACGTCGGGCGACATCAGGTCGATCTCGCACGTGCCGTCGGCGTTCGGGGTGTTATCGGTCATCGCTGCTCCAAAGGGGCGGAGGGGACGGGTTTGGTGGCGGTGCTTGCGCGCTCTCGCCGCCCGCATCCGAATGCCCTAAACATTCGGATGCTTAAAACAGATGATCGCGTCATCTGGATGTTAACCGTATCGTGAGTCCGCTGCCAGGAGAAGGCGGTAGGGGAGGACGATTGGGCCGGCTCACCAGAGCACAGACGCAGGAGCGCAACCGGGCCAGGGTGCTGGCGGCCGCACGCGACGAGTTCGCCGATCGCGGCTTCCGCGACGCCAAGATCGACGGAATCGCCGAACGCGCCGAACTCACCCGCGGCGCGGTCTACTCCAACTTCCCCGGCAAGCGCGCGCTCTACTTCGCCGTCCTGGCCCGCCTCGCCGAGGACACGACCGCGCCCGAACCGGCGGAGCCCGCTCTCACCGCCCGCGAGGCGCTGCGGGCACTCGCCCGCGCCTGGGTCGCCCGGCTGCCGCTGGCCACCGCCGACGACCCTGCGGCCCGGATCGGGACGGACCTCATCCCGGAAATCCGCACCGACGAGACGACGAGCCGCCCCTTCGCCCAACTGATGAAACTGCAGGCGGTCCTGCTCGGATTGGGCCTGGAGCGGCTCAGCCCCGCTGCCGAGGCGGGCGTGCGCCGGGTGCGGATGGCCGAAGCCGCGCTGACCACGCTGCACGGCGCCGGGCGGATGGCCGCGGCTGCGCCCGGCTTCGTTGAACCGTTCAACATCGTCAGCGCCTGCGAGCAGCTCGCTGAACTCGACCTGGGCGACCGGTGCGGGCCCCCGCCGATCGTGCCGCGGTCGCAGCCGGCCGGCGAGGTGTGGAACCCGCCGGAGGCGCTCGACGTACTGCGCCGCGAGCCCGCCGCGCTCGCCGCCGACGGCGTTGTCGCGGTCCTGGGGCTGCACCGGCTCGCGGCCGCCGAGGACGCCGTGCGCGCGGCCCCGCCAGGGGCGGCCGTCACCGCGGTCGTGGTCTCCGGCGCGCCCGCCGAACTGGGGCCGCTGGCCCGCATGGCCCTCGCCGACATCAGGGTGCTGCTGCGCCAGGCCCTACCCGCCACAGCGTGGCCGCGGCTGCGGGTGGTCTGCGACGAGGCGGGCGAGGTGGCCGCGGCTGCGGGGGTTACCGGTATCAGCGACGCCACCGAGACCGCCGTGCGTATCGAGGCGGGCCGGATCGTGGCCCGCGCCGAAGGGCTGGGCGCCGGCCACGCGGCGGCGGCGAGCGGGCCCGCGGGGCCGGCTGCGCCGCTCGACCGGACCGCGGCGGCACCGCGGCCGGACGATCGGCGCGGCGGCGATCAACAGCGACGCACCGACCCTGCGGAAATGCCCAAAAATCAAAGCTGAGACCGGCATTTCTACATGGTCATCAACGGAAACCCTAATGCACCAGCGCCGCGCAGCCGCAGGAGTCGGGATCAGGGGCTGCGGGAACCTCAACGCGGCCGGTGAAGACCTCGGCGCCCGGGGTGGTTGCGCTCAGTGCGTCGGCGGCGAGGATGACCGCGGCTGAGGTCCAGGTGCTGCGTTCCACCGGCCAGCGCACGTCCTCGGCGAACTGGTAGCCGGTCCAGTAGGCGCCGTCGTCGGGGTCGCGCAGGTGCTGGATGTCGGCGACGAGCCCGCGGGCGCGGTCGGTCTCGCCCAGCGAGACCAGCGCCAGGGCCAGCTCGCAGGTCTCGGCGCCGGTGACCCACGGCTGGTCGCTGACGCAGCGGATACCCAAGCCGGGGACCACGAAGGTGTCCCACGCGGCCTCCAGCCGCCGGTGCGCCGCCGCGCCGCGCACCGCGCCGCTGATGACCGGGTAGTACCAGTCCATCGAGTAGCGCCTGCGGTCGGCGAAGACCGACTCGTGCTCGGCCAGCAGGTGGCCCAGCCGGGCACCCGCCAGCTCCCAGTCGGGCTGGGGCCTGCCCAGCCGCTCGCCGAGCGCGGCGGCGCACCGCAGCGAATGGTGGATGCTGGCGCAGGCGGTGAGCAGCGCGTGGTCGCCGGCGTTGCCCTCGGCGTCGCGCGCCCAGCGGATCTCGCCCCGGTCGCCGCGCAGGGCCAGCGTGAACTCCACCCCGGCGCGCACGGTGGGCCACATGGCCGCGGCGGCCTCCTCGTCGCCGGTGACCAGGAGCTGGTGCCAGACACCGACGGCGGGGTAGGCCGCGTGGTTGGCCTCGCGCAGCGGGCTGGCGGGCTCGTTCCCGCGCAGCTTGGCGGGCCAGGAGCCGTCGGGGAGCTGGACCGCGGCCAACCACGCGTAGGCCCGCTGCGCCGCGCCGGTGCGGCCGGCCGCCGCCAGCGCCATTGCGCACTCGACGTGGTCCCACACGTCGGTGTGGCCGCCGGGGAACCACGGGATGGCGCCGTCGGGGGTCTGGGCGCCGAGCAGGTAGTCGGCGGTGCGGGCGATGTCGGCGGCGGTGAGGACACCGGGCAGTTCGGGAACGCGGCGGCCGCCGGCCGCCGGAGAGCCGCCGCGCCCGCCGGGCGCTGCACCGTTGTGTGCGTGGCCGTTGAGCGGGACGCCGGTGCCGGTGCCGTCGTGCGGGCCGCCGCTGTGCGGGATTGCGGTGTTGGTGTTGGGGGCGGTGCCGCCGTCGGGAAAGGTGCCGCCGCTCATCCGGTGGTCTCCGCGCCGCCGCCGCGCCGCGGTTTGCGCAGGTAGACGACGACGCTCTTGCCGATCACGGGGTTGAGCAGCCGCTCGGCGGTGCGGGTGGTTCTGGGGGCCTGCATCATGTCCCACACCAGCATCCGGTGGTAGGCCGCGGCAGCGGGGTGGTCGTCGTTGGTGGTGCCCACCGCGCACTTGATCCACCAGTAGGGGGTGTGCAGGGCGTGGGCGTGGTGGTGGGGGCCGATCTCGAAACCGGCGGTCTTGAGCTTGGCCTCCAGCTCGGCGCGGGTGTAGATGCGGACGTGGCCGCCCTCGTTGGTGTGGTACTCCTCCGAAAGCGCCCAGCACAGGCGCTCGGGCAGCCAGCTCGGCACCGTGACCGCCGCGATGCCGCCGGGCCGCAGGACCCGGTACAGCTCGGCCATCGCCGCAGTGTCGTGCGGGATGTGCTCGAAGATCTCGGCGGCGATGACGCGATCGAACGAACCGTCGTCGAAAGGCATGCCGAGCGCGTCGCCCTTAACGGTCTCGGCCGAAGACTCGGTCTCGGGCGGTGCTTCGCCGGCGGCGCGCATGGCGGCGAACATGTCGGCGACCTCGGCGAGGCCGTTCTCGTTCTGGTCGAAGGCGACCACGTCGGCGCCGCGGCGGTAGACCTCGAAGGCGTGCCGGCCGCCGCCGCAGCCGAGGTCGAGGACACGGTCGCCCGGTCCCACGGGAAGCAGGGAGAAGTCGACGGTGATCAGTGCTGGCTCCTTGGAATCGTGCGGGTCACAGCCGGGCTGCGGGGTCGTCGGCGCGGCCGCGGGCGGCATCGGCGGCAGCGGTGGAGTAGCGCCGGGCGGTGGCTTCGGCGACCGCCCGCCAGGTGAACCTCTCTTGGACGCGGTCCCACGCGGCCTTGCCCATGTCCCTGCGGCGGTCGGGATCGTCGAGCAGGCCACCGATGGCGGCGGCGAGGTCTTCGGGGTCGCCGGGTTCGGCCAGCACGGCGGCCTCGCCGTCGGGGCCCACCACCTCGGGGATGGCTCCGGCGCGGCTGGCGACCAGCGGCGTGCCGGAGGCCATGGCCTCGACGGCCGGCAGCGAGAAACCCTCGTAGAAGGACGGTACGACGGCGACTTCGGCCCGGGCCAGCAGGTCGGCCAGTTCGGTGTCGTCGATGCCGCTGACGAAGGTGACGCGGTCGCGCAGGCTCAGCTCGTCGACGAGCCGGTCCGTGGCTCCGCCGGGGGTGGGGCGGCTGACGACCGTCAACGAGACGTCTCGCTCGGTACCGAGCTTGGCCGTGGCGCGCAGCAGGGTGGCGACGCCCTTGATGGGGCTGTCGGCGCTGGCCACGCACACCATGCTGCCGGGGACGCGCTCGCCGTCGGGGCGCGGGTGGAAGCAGCGGGTGTCGACGCCCAGCGGGACGATGTCCACCGCCGAGCGGTCGACGCCGAACTCGCGGACGATGTCGTCGGCCGAGGACCGCGACGGCACCAGCACGGGGTCCAACCGGCGGGCGACCCGGCCCTGCATCCCCACGAAGCCGTACCAGCGGCGCTTGCCGATGCGCTGCCAACCCGTGGCCTGTTCCACCTCGATGCGGCGGTCCACGGTGATTGGGTGGTGGATGGTGGTGACCAGGGGCAGGCCCGCGGCACGGATACCGAGCAGGCCGTAGCCGAGTGTCTGGTTGTCGTGGACGACGTCGAACTCGCCGAGCCGGCGGCGGAGTTCGCGCAGCGCGCGCAGCGAGAAGGTGAGCGGCTCGGGGAAGCCGGCCGTCCACATGGTCGCGACCTCCAGCACGTCGATCCAGTCGCGCCACTGCCGCAGCGGCGGGGTGGTGAACGGGGCGTCGTCGTTGTAGAGGTCCAGGCTGGGGAGCTTCTCCAGGCGCACCCCGGCGTCGAGTTCGGGGTAGGGCTGGCCGGAGAAGACGGTGACGTCGTGGCCCAGCGCCGCCAGCTCGCGGGAGAGGTGGCGGACGTAGACCCCTTGGCCGCCGCAGTGCGGCTTGCTGCGGTAGGAGAGCAGGGCGACGCGCAGAGCGCGGTCGTGGTGCGGCATAGGACTAACCCATCGACAGCGTTGTGGCGGATGGCAGGACCGCGCGCAAGGCGCGGCCCAGCGGGGTGAGCGCGGCGGCGGCGCCGGGCGGACCGGTGGTGCCGGGGCTGCTGCGGGGGCGCGGTGACGCTGGTCGCACCGGCAGGGTCACTGCTTCACCTCGTTCGTCGCTCGCGCGTTCCGCTACCGCTGGTCGCTCGCTGCTGTCGGCTGCATAGGACCGCCAGAAGACGGGTTCGATCGCGCGCCCGCATGTTACTCGCCAGTTTAATCCCTGGCACCCCTACCCACGATCGCCGGTACCGCCCGGGCAATTGCGGCGGGGCGGCCCGCCCTGTGCGGGGGAGGTAGTGGCGGCGGTCGCCTGCCCGGCTTGCAGACGGCGGGGCGGCACGCGTCGGGCCCGATCCGTCGGCGGCGGCTCGTAACATGCGGCCCATGGCGATCAGTGATGCGGGGATCAGACGGTTGGAGACCGCGGCGGCTGCAGGCGATTCCCGGGCGGCGCGGGAGCTGGGGCGGTTGCTGAGCCTGACAGCGACGAACCCCTTGGCACCCTCCCTGGAAGAGGGCCCGACCTGGCCCGAAGAGCGCTGGCTGCGCGCCGCGGTGCAGGCACACCCCGATGACATCGAGGCCCTGACCCTGCTGGCCGGGCGGCTGGTTCAGCAGGTGTCCCATGGGGAGAACGGGTTGGACCCGGACCCGCACGGTGCGGCGGACAGCGGAGCGGACGAGGCCGCCGGCCCCGTCGAGCGGAGACGGGCCGAGGCGCAGGAGTTGCTCGCCCGGATCCGCGCGGTCGGCCCTGGCGGTGCTGCCGAGGCCGGACTGCAGGAGCTTGCGGTTCGGCTCGGGATGAGCGAAGAGCCTCCCGCGGAGAACGGGTACAGCTTCCACCTGCTGACGGACGAGGTGGGAAGCGGGTCCATGCTGTACCTCGCGACCATCGTCGCGTCCGACCCCGACGAGTTCCGCTGGGCCTGCGACACGTGGCGGAGTCTGTCCGAGGTGACCGGATTCGACGAACCGCCGGTCCTGGTCACCTATGTGGATGGCGCCGTGGTGAGCTCCATCTGCCTCGGCCCATGCCTGACCGGGCACGGCGTGGACTGGAGCGCCGTCACCGTCCCCGAACTGACCGGCACCCGCCTACCCGCAGGCCTGCCCGTGCCGGGCACCCCCGCGGAACTCCCCGTCCCCGGGCGCTGCCTCCACTACGGTTTCTCGATGAGCCTCCACTAGCCAGGCCGCATCCGCCGGCCCACGGAGCCGCCGGTCGGGAGGCTCGCGCCGGATGCCGGCACACCGCGGAATCCCGGGCGGAGTACTCGGCGATATCGATGACGATCGCCACCACGCCATGTACCGCATCCGCCGCCGGGATACGCCGTCGGGACGCTGTGAGCCTCAGAACTGGTCGCTGCCGGCCACCTGCCCGATCGGGAACGTGTGGCGCGAGGCGGCGCAGATTGTCTCCAGCGCGTGTATCGGCGTGTCCTCCGTGCTTACGCTCACCCGCAGGATTTGCACCACCCATTCGCCGGCGGCGTCGAGCAGGTCGGCCTCGTAGGGTGTCGGTGGCCGTACGGTCAACGTCTCCGTGGCGTGGCCGAACCGGTGTCCCAGGTCCTCGATGGCGTCCTGCAGAGTCGGCAGCACGAAGCCTTCACCATCCAGCCGGGTGCCCTCGCCGACGTCGACGCGGAAGAACGACGTGGCGATGCGCACCGGGACCTCGTTCGCCCAGAACATCTTGCGGCGGGCGATCACGGCGTCGCCGGGCTCCACTCGCAGCGCCGCCGCGACGTGGTCGCTGGAGGGCTCCTGGCCGACATACAGCATCTTCCGTTCGGGTGTGAGCCCCTGCCGGTCGGCCTCGGTCACATACAGGCTCTTGGACCCGCGGACAGTCGGAGGAGTGGGCAGACCGCGCTCAACGAGCACACGCGGTCGCGGCTCGACGGGGCCGCTGGGAGCACGGTGCTCGCCGTCACCGGCCTTCTTCATCTGGGACACGCGGCCGGGTGTGACGCCCAAGAGGCGGGCGATCTCGTCCTGGCGCATGCCGGAGTCCTGCGCGGCGACGATGGCGCCGCGGCGGATGCGCGACAATTCCACGCTCTGCCCTTGCAGGCCGGCCATCGCCGCTGACGCGGCACGGGCGCGTTCAACGGGGTCGGATATGGCGGCTATGTCGTGCAGTGTCCGTGCGTCCATGATGTCCTCGGTCTTGGCTGCGGCAGGCGTTGTCGATGGTGTCGAGCATCCAAGGTTCGACATCGGCTGGCAACGCATCCGTGCCGCAGGACGCACGCCTTTCGGGTGGGGGAGTGGGCGGTAGGCCGAAGAAACGTTCGCGGTGCTGTGCGCCGATCGATCGATATACTCAGCGCGGGATACATCAGGTAAATGCACGAAGCGGCCCTCGGCACACGCCGGGGGCCGCTGCCGTCGCGGGGATGGATCAGAAGCGGCCGCTGCGAACATCAGCGATGAACGCATCCCATTCACCGGCAGGAAACATCAGGTGGCCCTGGTCAGGATGCTTGCTGTCCCGGAGCGCGGATGCGCCGACGGCGTCGGCAACCTCGACACAGTCCTGCCCCTTGCCAGTGGAGTAGGAGGACTTGCGGAAATGCAGGTGGGGTGTATTGGACATTGGTGTTCCTCTACCGGTCGGTGAGCATGCGCTCCATGAAGGCGGCTGATTCGTCTACCGGGAGCGCGCTCGCCTGCAGATGATCGTGGATCGTGGCGTAGTGTTCCAGTTCGATCGGGTCTTCCGGGAACAATCCGCTCATGGCGTGCTCCAAGTAGACCGTGCTTGGGTCACTTGGAAAGTCCAGGATCACGAAGCTTCCGGCCATGCCCGGATGAGGGCCGACCGAGTCCGGCAATACCTGTACTTGGACGCGTCCTGACGGCTGCTGCACTTCGATCAAGTGGCGGATCTGTTCGGCAGCGACATCCGCGGGGAGCTTGCGGAATACGCCCTCGTCAAGGATCGCGTGTAGCCGCGGACCATCGCTGCGCGCCAGAACCTGCTGGCGCATCATGCGGGCCTCGAACCGGCGTGCGATCTCACGCTCATCGGTCACGGTGTCACCCATGATGACCGCACGTGCGTACCCCTCGGTCTGGAGAAGCCCAGGGACCACAAGCGCCTGGTAGGTACGGATGCGCGACGCCTCGGTTTCGAGGTCGACGTAGGCGCCGTTGCCGAGGATGTCCTTGTAACCGACCCACCAGCCGGTCTGGCTAGCCTCCAGCGCCAGGCGGACGTACGCATCGCGTTGCGCCTTGTCGGTGACCTCGTAGATGTCGAGCAGTGTCAATACGTCGTCGCTCCACAGCCGCTTCCACTCACGGTTTTCAACACGCACGACCTTCGCTGCGGACCACGGCCGGTCGGGGCGCAGCTTTTTCGCGCGCTTGGCGACCTCCGCGGCTGTGAGGCCGGTCTTGGTGCGCAAGTGATCGAGGTGCCGCGAGAGGCGGCGGCGTCGCAGTGTCGGACTGGCGGCCAATTGATCCGGGCTCCTTCGTGGACGGCGCCCCGATCCTACGCTGAGTGATCGTGATTCCGACATTTAGTGCACCTCTCATAGCGCTCTGGATTTTCTGTTCAGCATGGAATATCCACTCACTATGAATATTGCAAATATAGTCACTCTGCGCGACCATGGATCCACCTGATGATCCCGCCGAGCTCACCCAGCTCGGCTTGACCCCCAAGGGGTTCCGTATGCGCAAACTGTCCGAACTCATCCAAGAAAGGTGGCGCCTGCTGGTTCCGGTGCCACGTCGCGCCGTCACCGCACGTGCCCGCGCTCCGCGTGTCCGGCCTTACGTGCTGCGCTCCGCGCCGCCGTCCGTGTCCGCGCAGGCGGCCGTCGCTCGCGGTATCCGTGCTGAGAATCTGCGTGCCGAGTCGTCCTTTGCTCCGTCGAGGGGTGGTGATCGTGCCGATATGGCGGATTTGGCGGGGTCGGTGCGCGCGTGGGTGGCCCTGCGCGAGGGGTGTGATCCGTCGCCGCGCCGCGGTGGTGGCGGTGGGCGCGAGTTGGCGGGGGTGCGGTGATGGCCGCCGTATCCGGCGGGCAGGCCGGTGACCGCACGCACCTGTCGGTTGTCGATACGGCCCGGCTGGCCGCGGTCGCCGGGAAGCTGCACGCGGCCGCTTTCGCGGCGGCCGATGACCAGGTGTTCCTGCGGGCGCTGCTCGCCGATGCGCTCGCCGATGTCGACCAGGTGCGCGGCCGGTGTACCGCGGTGGCCGCCGCTCGGCCCTGGCCCATCGGGCAGGCGCCGGCGGTGCCCCGCACCCGTGCGGGCGGATCCGGCCGTCCGCCCGGCGCCGGTGGCGACCGGGCCGCCGCCGCGGATCCCCGGCCTGACCGCGACGGCCCGGACCCCGGCACGGGGACCGCGCGCCCGGGTTTCCCGACCTGACCGGGCGCCCTTGACCGGTCGCGGCCGTGACTGAGGGGGCCACGGCCGCGGCCACCCCACCGCCCCGCACCCGTGCCCACCGCGGGTGCGGGGCACCCCCATGCGGCCGCGATAGCGCGGAGAGCTGAGATGGCCGCCCGACCCGAGGGAGGCAAACCGATGGCGGTGGGGCGGAGCCGATCGGGAGTCGGGCGGGAGGCCCGCGTTGGTTGTCGAGGCACCGGCCGGACTCCGAGCAGACTAGAACGTATTCCACTTCTGCTGGGCGGGCAGGGGGAATGGTGTGACTGCGTGGCGGAATGCCGGTTCAACTCGGGGTGATGTGGTGCGACACGCAGTTGTGGTGGACCGAGTTGGTAGGGGATCCTTGGATAACGTGTTCTTGTAAGGGCTCGGGGGTCGGCGGGTGCGGCCCGCGGATGACGACGATGGGAGATCCGGCGTGGCGGTCCAGCAGGCGCCGATCGGAATGCGGTCCCGAAGCCAGAACCAGCGTCGCAAGCGGATCGTGCAGACGGCGGCGGCCCTGGCGCTGCGCGGCGGCGTCGAGGCGATGCAGATGCGCGCGGTCGCCGAACGCGCCGGGGTGGCACTGGGCACGCTTTACCGGTACTTCCCCTCGAAGATGGACCTGGTCGTCGCGGTGGTCACCGAGGAACTGGACCTGCTGGAGACCAGCATCAGCCGGCGCCCGCCCACCGCCGACACCGCCGCGGGGCGGGCGGTCGATGTCCTCATGCGGGCCACCCGCGGACTGCTGCGCGAGCCCGAGCTCGCCGACGCGCTCGTGCGGTCGCTCATCATGGCCGAGGCAAAGACCGAGCTGGGCACCCGCATCACCGACCTGCTCTGGCGGGTGGCCGCCGGGGACGGGTCCGCGCCCGCGGGCGGCGAGGCCGCTGCGGAGCCCGGAACAGACGCCGGCGGCCCCGAGGCCGCGGCCGCGCCGTCCCCGGAAACCGCCGCTGAGCCGCAGCAGCTCGACCGCAGCGACCCCGCTTACATCCGCGTGGCTTCGCTGGCCAGCGTGTGGATCTTCGAACTGCTCGAAGTCCTGAAGGGCGACCGCGACATCGCCGAGGTCCAGTCGCGCCTGGAGATCGCGGCCGAGCCGCTCCTTGCCCACTGCTGAGGCTCCGTCGATCCGTTCTCGGAACGGCTTGCCTATTGCCTATTACCCGTTCCCGTTGGTCGGCTTGGCTATGAGACCGGGAGGCCGGGAGCCCGGGAGGCCGGGAGGCCGGGAGGCCGGTGGCCGACCGTTCCGGGCCCCGGAGGAGCCGTGTGGACTTGGGGGTATTGGACGCGGGTCCGCTGGGCGGCCTTGTCTGCGGTCGGCCTGAGGGCGGCCTGGACTGGAAAAGCGGCGGCGACGGCCGCGCGGGCTCGGGGCCGCTGTCACCGGTCCGGGGCGTGGGGAGCAGCAGCGGGCGGGTGGCCCGGCGCACCGACGGTCAAAGGTTCTATGGCTGCCGGATATATGGCTGTTTCGGCTCTTGGGAGGGGGACCGTGTAATCCCTTATATCCGTTTCTGGGGCCGTGTACGGGAGCGATCATGCAGTAATGCCCAAAAATTAACCTCGATCTTTCGTGAGGCTGCGGCGTCGAAGTGAAGGACCCGGCCCTGTCTCACGAG
>NZ_BAAGYZ010000134.1:0-49609 GCF_054778995.1 Streptomonospora sediminis | reverse complement strand
GATCTTCGGCGCCCTTCGCCATGCCCGCAGCCGGTTCGGGAAACTCCCATCAACGATCTAGCCCCCTCGTTCGCTGATGGCGGCGGCTCTCCTTGGCCCGCCGCACCCCTCCCTCTCACCCCCGCCGTGCGCGCCCGGCCGGCCGCTGTCGTTCGGCGGGAGGGGTCCGGTGGCCGCGGGGCTGCGGTGGTCCTGGATATGGTCAAGGTACGGGTGAGAGTGCGGGAGGTGGCCCAGCGTTGGGTTTCAGGAGGCCGCGCGCGCGAAGGCGGCCGCGGCGCCGCTCCGCGGGGTTGCGCGGCAGGCGGAAACGGAGGGCCGCGCTGAACGGCCCGCGTGATCCGCGCCATCCGGCGTGCCGGCCAGACCCGAACGGCGGCTTCCAACAGCGGTGACCGCGCTCGCCGGGAACGGGCCCCGATGCCGCGGCTCCGGCAACGGACCCCCGATCCTGACCGGAGAGCGGCGGCCGGCCGATCCGGACGCGCACACCGGTTCGCGCCGGGCCTGGAACTCGCATTTCCCAACCTCGTCCCCCCGATAGGTGAAGTGATGACCGACTTCGCAGAGTTCTACGAGTTCGATACCGCGGTGCTCGCCGCCGACGAACGCGGTGACCCCGCGGCGGCCTGCGAGCTGGTGCTCGCGGCCGGCGACTTCCGGCGGACGGTGCGGCACCTGCGCACACTGCCCGAAGACGCCCGCCGCCGGCTGGCGCACACCTGCGTCGAGCTGTACAAGACCGCCGAATCCCAAGAGCACCGGGACCGCATCCGCGCCATGCACGCCGGACTGCTGGCGCGCCGCGTGGACCTGCTGGAAACCGACGGGTTCGAGGCATCCGTGCTGGCCACCATGCACAGCGGCGAAAGGGCGTACAACGAGAAGCGGGAGGCCATGGAGGGCGTGCTCGCGTCCGCGGAGTTCCCGCGGCTGGTCGAGCGCCTTCGGGCGTTTCACCCGGAGCACCGCAGGCCGCTCGCTGACCATGTGCTGCAAGGTCTCTACGAGCGCAGTCAGGAGCCGCAGCAGCGGGAACGGATCCTATGGCTGAGCACGGCGCTCGCGGATCGGCCGGAATTGATTGTGCACAGGAAACGGCACCAGGTGCAGGATCTGGTGCGGGAGGCGGTCGAGGGCGGCGCCCCCGCAGCAAACGCAGCGGTATTCGAGAGTTCTTCCCTCACCCGGGTGGCGAGAAGGCTGGTGAGGCTGCCCCGCGATGTCCGCCTCCGGCTGGACCGCCACTGCGCAGGGATGCTGGAGGCGGCGGATACCCAGGAGCGGCGCGAATCGGTCATCTGGATGCGCGCCGCGCTGACCTCGGGCCCGCTGAAGTACTTCGGCTACGACGAACTGGAGCCCATGCTGTCGGCCGCCGCCGAACGCGGTGACGCGGCGGCGGCATGCGAGGCGGTGGTTGCGGATACCGACTTCGCCGGAGTCCTCAACGAGCTTGCGCGCCTACCGAAAGGTGTCCGGCGTTCGCTGGTCGAGGCCTGCGTTGACCTGCACGGATCGGACGCCGACGCTGACCGGCGTTTCCGGATTCTGCGGATGCACGCGTTCCTGGCACGGTCGCTGGGCAAACCCGACGACCGCCTGGCGGCCGCGCGCCAGGAGGCGCTGCGGTTCGACCCCGGGGACACGCTCCGGCGGTGGCGCAGCATCGACATGGTGTGGGTGGAGCTGAGCTGCGGCCGGGATCTCCCGGGTGGTCTCCGCACCGAACTGCGGCGCGAGCGCTACGAAGGCGGCTCCTGGATAACCAAGGACCTGCGGAAGATGGGTGCGCTGCTCACCGGCCAGCACCCGGTACTCAACCCGGGCGAGCCGTGGTCCGACCAAGCCCTCGCCGACCTGGCGCACCTGCCCGCCGTATGGACCGACCTGGTACGGCACACGCTCACGGCGGCAATGGCCCGGCCCAATACCGCCTGGGAGACGAAGGCGCGCACGCTGCTCGCCGAAGTCGATGGGGAAGAGTTCCGCGACCTGGCGCTGAGCTGGCTCGCCGCGATCCAGGACCCGCGCAAGCTGCCCGCCGCCACGCGCCGTCCGCCGGGCTACGACGCGTACAACCACCAAGCCGCCCGCGGCCTGGTGTGGCTGGTGTCGTTCCTGCCCGAGCACCCGCATACGGCGCACGGCCTGAGCGCGCTGCTGGAGAAGGCGGTGCAGGACGTGCCGGACATCGGGCCGGGCATGCCCAAGCTCGCCAACGCGTGCGCGATGGCGCTGTGCACGCTGGAGGGCAAGGAGGCGCTCGCAGAGGCAGCCCGGCTCGCGGCGCAGGTGGCCTACAAGCCGACGCGCAAGCTCCTTGAGGAAGGGCTCAACGCGCGCGCCCAAGCACTGGGGGTCAGCCGCGCCGACCTCGGGTAAGCGGCGGCGCACGGGTGCCGGTGCGCCGCCGGATCGCGCGGGCGGCCCACCGGCACCGGGGGCCGCCCGGCCCGCGCAGGCAGGCGCAGTCCGGTATCCCCTCGACCGACCGTCCACAGCCTCGGGAAACCGGCCGCTCAGGCGGCCGACCGCCTTGCCGGTCAGCGCCGGCCGGAGCCGGTCAACGCCGGTCAGACCGCGCCGGCCAGCGCTCCGCGCGCCCGGTGCTGCGCCCACCAGGCCAAGCAGCCCGCGCCGGCGAGCAGCCAACCCGCCGCGGCCCACGGCCCCGCCAGTGCACCCGCCGCGACGGGCCAGGCCAGAGCCACCAGCCCGGCCAGGCCCGCCGCGTGCCACAGGAGCATCTGCATCGGGGCGCTGTTGCCGAACGGTGTGTCGTAGCCCACCATGAGGTGGGCGGGCAGCGTCCCCCGGTACAGGCCCACGAGTGCGGCGGCCACCGCGGCGGGAACCAGGAGCACGGCGCGGATCGCGGCCCCGCCGTCCGCGCCCCACGCGGCCGCGGCGCCGGCACCCGCCACCGCGGTCACTGCGGCGAGCAGGACCGCGGGCACGAGCCCGTGCAGCAGGCCCAGCACACCCGCTGTGTGCGGGAAGTACCGCGCAAGCCGCGGATCGGTGACCTCGGCCCGGGCCGCTCCCAAGAGCTGCGCTGCGGCGAAGTAGTGCAGCGCCGGAACCGCAGCGCTCAACACCAGGGCGACCGCGGGCACCGGTTCGATCGGCAGGTGCGCCACCAGGACCGCGACCGCGGAGAGCAGGCAGGCGCGCAGCAGCGGGACCGGCGACCGCAGGGCGTGGAGCGCGTCGCGCCAGGGCACGGTCAGCCACGCCCGCCGCGGCGGGGGCAGCCGGATCCGGTAGCGGCCGCCCGTGTGCGCGCCGCCGAACGCCGTGTGCAGCCAGTTGGCGTCGATCAGCCAGAAACCGCTGCGCACGCCCGCTGCCGTAGCTGCGTGTGCGCGGAGCCGCCACCGGGGGATCTGCGGGACGGTGCGCATCGACCAAGCGAGCGTGCCCGCTGCCGCCGCGGCGAGCGGCAGCAGCGCCGGCCACGGCGCCGCGGCCCCCGGTACGGCCGGCGGCAGCACGGCCTGCGGCGCCCACCCCCAGGGCCCGGACCACAGGGCGAGGCCGGTCGCGAACGCGGGCGCCGGATCGGCCCACGCCTGGGCGCCCGCACCGCACAGCACGAGCAGCGCCAGGTAGTACACCGGGCGCAGGAAGCGCAGCGGCCCTGCGCCGTACACGGTGGCGGCGGCGCCCAGTGCGGCGGTCAGCACCCCGGTAAGTGCTCCGGCCAGTGCCGCTCGCCCCAGGGCCGCGACCGCGGGTGCGGCGCCGGCGGGCGCGGGGACCGCGCTCTGCCACAGGCCGATGAGCAGGACGAGCCCGAGCGCGGAGCCCAGGGCGGCCCGCGCCGCCACCGCGCGCCACAGCGCAGGTCGCAGTACCGCCGATCGGCTGATGGGCAGGGTGAGGACCCAGTCGACGGCGGCGGGTTCGATGCGCACGGCTCCGCGGACCGTGGCGTCGTAGACCGCGCTCCACAGCACGACCAGCAGTGCGGCGGTGGCCCAGAACGGGAGGGCCGCCATCGCATCCGGTGCCCACTCCGGCAGGGCGGCGGCGGAGCGCAGCGTCTGGAGGACCGCCGTGATGAGCGGTACCAGCACCAGGGCCCCGCCGAAGACCGCCAGGTAGACCGCGTATGCGATGTCGCCCTTGCGCTGCCGCAGCCGGGCGCGGCGCCGGTTCCGGAGCAGGTCCAAGACTGCTGCGGTGCGCCGGTGCAGGTCGGGCGCCGCCGGGTCGGCTCCGGCGGCTCGGGCGGTGGCTCCGGTGGCACCGGTGGTTCCGGTGGCGGCGGACTGCGGCGTTGGGCTACGCATCGCCGCCCCTGTCGCCGGCGGCGCCGCCTGCGCCGCCGCCCTGGCCGCTCCCGCCGTTCTGCTGCCTGCCGTCCTCCAGGGTGACGGTCCGGTCGGCCAGCCGCTCGGCAAGGGAACCGTGGTGGGTCGCCAGTAACAGGACGCCCCCGTCGTCCTTGATTGCGTGCAGGGTTTCACCCAGCCACGAGCGGGCGGCGCGGTCGAGGTGGCTCTCCGGCTCGTCGAGGACGAACACGCGCCGGGCCGGCGGCAGCAGCATGGCCGCGATCGCGAGCAGCTGCTGCTGGCCCTTGCTCAGGGTGCGGGGGTTCGCGTCGGCGTGGGCGCCGAGGCGGCACTGGTCAAGTGTCGCCGCGATCCGGGCGCTGCCCCCGCGCCCGAGTCCGTGCCCCGCGGCCACCAGCTCCAGGTGTTCGCGCACGCTGAGGTCGGGGAAGCAGCTGAAATCTTCGAGCACGAACACGGAGCGCCGGAACCCGGGGTCGGTTGCGCGGGGCTCCGCGCCGAGCACGGTGACCATGCCCGCGGTCGGCCGGTCCGCGCCGGCGGCGATGCGCAGCATGGTCGATTTGCCCGACCCGTTGGCGCCCACCAGCGCGACGCACTCGCCGGCAGCAACGTGCAGGTCGACCGGGCCGATGGCGTGGGCCGGGCTGTAGGCGCGCACAACACTGTGGAAACGCACCGCGGGCTGGAGGTCAGGGGACGGCACCGGGCGGATCCTTACTTGGCGGCCGGACGGTCGGCGGGTCGGGGCGCGGGGAGGGCCGGGCGCGGGGCCGCGGTGGGGTACCCCGTACCCGGCGGCTCCTCCACTCTGCCAGCACTCGTTCAGCCGCGCCCGCCGACACCGGAACTGTCTTTGGACGCTGCCAGGCTTAGCGGCGATACCGGCAGAAACAGGAGAAGACGGGACATGATCGAGCAGGAAGCGCGCCGACTCGCCGAGGTGGTCGCCGCGAACGCGCCGGAGGGCTGGGAGCTGGCTCGGACGTCCGGGGACGCGGGCGGGTTTGGAGACGGTGTATCGAAGATCTCCACCTGGCCGGGCGGCCGGGTCGGCCGCGGTCGGATCCCCCCTGACTTGACCGCGCAGGGGAAAACGGTCCTGGAGGAGTTGCAGCGGTTCCCCGGCTGGCACACCCCCTGGTTCGAGTTCTCGTGCCGGCCGTCCGGAGACTTCGAGATGGTCGCGGCCTCCGACTCGTTCATCGGGCTGAGCAACGGCGAGGGCGGCTTCCAGGCGCTGTTGGACCGCGGCCACCTGCCGCCTCAGCCGGGTTCGCGGCAGGAGGGGGGCACCGCCGCCCCGGCGGGCGACCCGCGGTTGGCTGCGGCGCGGTTCCGCGAATACCTCGACCGCCGCGCCGCGATCTTGGATGAGCCCGACTCCCTGCCGCAGCCGGCCGCACCGGCGGCGATCGATGAGGCCGAACGCCGCATCGGCTGCACCCTGCCGGCCGACCTGCGGGCGCTGTACTCAATCGCCGACGGCGACGACCCGCAGAGCGACGACCTCGAACGCGGCGCGCTGTTCGGCGGCCTGTGGATGTCGCTGGACGAACTGGTGGCCGCCCACGAACTCCTCCGCGAGCCGGGCTGGTTCGAATGGGACCTCTCCTGGTTCTCGGCCGTATCCGACCCCCACCCGCCTGAGACGATCCGGCGCTGCACCATGCATCCGGCCTGGATCCCCTTTGCCGATAACGAGGACTTCACCTACCTGGCGGTCGACATGTCGCCGGCCCGCAACGGCCGGCCCGGCCAGGTCATCCGCATCGGTTACCCCTACAACGACGAGCCGGTCTACATCGCCGACTCGGTCACCGCGCTGCTCGCCCACTACCTGGACCATCTGGACCGCGAAACCTACAAGCAATCCGGCGACCTCCACTTCCCCGACCCCGAGCTCGAATCCCCAGGCCCCCGGCAGGTCGGCAGCGCATTTGGCACCGCGGCCTCGCCGGCCACCCAGGAGGTCGTCATCGGCCCCGGCGACGAGCCGGTGCGCGACCTGTCGGCACTCGCTGCCGCCGTGAACCTGCGCACGCTGACCAGCGCCCACCCCGTCGCCGATCTGGCGCCGCTGCGGACGCTGCCGGTGGAGTGCGTGCGTGTCACGCTGGACGGCGGCGATCTGACCCCGCTGGAGGGCCACCGCCAGCTCGCCAGTTTGCAACTGGGCACCGCCGGCCCGACCGGCATCGCGCCGCTGCGCAGTGTCGGCGGTCTGCACGGTCTGGACCTCTCCCGAGCCGATGTCCCCGATCTGCACGTGCTGGCCGGCCTGCCCCGGCTGCGCTACCTGAAGTTGACCGCGCGGCAGTGGACCACCCTGCTGGACGAGGCCGGCACGCCGCCCGGCCTGGCGGTCGCCGCCCTGGCCGAGCGGAACGCACGGTTGGCTGACGCCCGGGCCTGGGCAACGCGGGTCGGGCTGGACCCCGCCGATTCCGTGCGCATCACCGGCACCTTCGGTTCCGGCGGCGGTTGAACCACCGCGCCGGGAGTGGCCGGGTCGGCGCCCGGTGCAGGAAACGCGGTGGCCGGGCCGCCTCCTGCACCGGCGGCCCTCCGAGCCGCGCCGGCGGCTCTTATCCCGTCGGCTCTGCTACCAGGTCACCGGGAGTTCGAGCACACCGTGGATGCTGGCTCCCGTGCGCAGCGGCACCTCGCCGGGCTCGACTGCGAGCCGCAGCGCCGGGAACCGCTTGAGCAGCGCCGGGTAGGCGACGCGCATTTCCACGCGGGCGAGCTGCTGGCCCAGGCACTGGTGGATGCCGTGGCCGAACGCCAAGTGGCCGGTTGCCGACCGGTGCAGGTCGAGGCTGTCGGGGCCGGGGAACTTCTTAGGGTCGCGGTTGGCGGCCTGGACCGAGAACGTGACGCTCTTGCCGGCCCGGATGAGGTGGCCGCCGATCTCGACGTCCTCCAGGGCGGCGCGGACGTCGGATGGGACGATGCTGAGGTAGCGCAGCAGTTCTTCGACCGCTTGGTCGATGAGGCCGGGATCGTCGCGCAGCGCGGCGAGCTGGTCGGGGTGCTGCAGCAGGGCGAAGGTGCCCAGGCCGATCATGTTGGCGGTGGTGTCCAGGCCCGCGCCGAGCAGCACGACGCCGAGGTTGATCAGCTCTTCCTCGGCGAGGTCGCTGCCGGCGAGGTCGGCCAGCAGGTCGTCGGTCGGCTCGGCCCGTTTGGCCCGCACCAGCCCGCCCAGGTACTCGTGCAGGGCGTTCCACGCGTCCACGGTGTGCTCGCCAGGGGCGTCGCCGGTGATGATCTCGGCGTTGCGCTGGAAAAGTTCGCGTTCGGAGTATGGCACGCCGAGCAGTTCGCACATCATGACGGCCGGGATGGGGCGGGCGTAGGCGGTGACCAGGTCGGTCGGCGGGCCTTGGCGGGCCATGGCGTCGAGGTGTTCGGCGGCGATCTCCTCGACCCGGTCGGCCAGTTGGCGCATGCGGCGCACGGTGAACTTGCCGGCCAGCATCTTGCGGAAGCGGGTGTGTTCGGGCGGGTCGATCCCGGTGAGTTCGGCGGGCGGCGCCGGAGGGATTTCGACGGACGCCAGCTCGGGGAACGGGTAGTGCTTGAGCTCGTAGCGCGAGCTGAAGCGCTGGTCGGACAGTATCGCCCGGACCGCGGCGTGACCGGTGGCCAGCCATCCCTCGTGGCCGTCGGGGTAGGTCATCCGGCGCAGCGGAGCCTCGTCGCGCAGCGCCGCAAACCGCTCGGGCGGGTCGAAGGGGCAATCGGTGGGCCGCGAGATGGGCAGCTCCTGCACCGGCGGGAGTTGGGTCGGCGATCCGGGATCCGGGGCGGGGGGTGCCGCGGCAGGATCGGTGGCGCTGTTGTCCGTGGGGGGCATCGGGACCTCCGAATGCGGGAATGCGGTGGTTGGTCGGCTTGCGCGGCAGCGGTTGCAGACCCGATCCGGCCGCTCGTTCAGCCGCGGTGGGAGCGCCCGCCGCCTGGCGGGTGCCGGTCGGTCTTCTGGCGGTCGGGCAGCTTGTTCTCCGCGCGCAGGGCGGCGCGGCGGGCCTGCCACTCCTGTTCGAGTACGGGTACGCGTTCGACCAGGAACTCGGCCAGCGCGGCCATTTCCAGCAGCGCGGCCCGGCGTTCGGCCGGGGCGTCCTTGAGCATGTCGAGGCCCTCGTAGGCGAGGTCGCGCTGCTCCTGGTACTCGGCGATGTCGAACCCTTGGGCCTGGCGCGAGGAGTAGTCGAGCCGGACCCGGTCCATCCGCTCGCCCGCTGCGCGGGTGCGGCGGATGGAGCCCTGCTGTTCCAGCACTTTCACCCCGCCCGTGACCGCGCTGCGGCTGGCCATGAGCGCCTCGGCGAGCTCGTTGATGGTCTGGGCCGGCGGGTCGCAGATCGCGAGATAGCCGTAGAGCCGGCCGACCATCGGCGGGAAGGCGAAACGGCGGACGTAGAAGCGGCCCATGTGGTCGGCGAAGGTGAGCTCGTCGTCGGTCGGCATGGCATCGACGGTAGCCAGATGACTGGGATAACACAAATTTGTGTTATTTGAATCGCATGGTGCCCGAGATGCGGCGGCCGGGGCCGCGCCGAGCCGCGGGCGCGCCACCGGATGTCGCCGCACTCGTCGAACAGTGGCGCGCCACGCGCTGAGACCCGGCCCGGCGTGCCGTTCCGGCCGTGCGGGCGGCAGGCTGGTGGGAGTCCGAGAACCGGGAGCACCACCGAGCAGAGGAGCGCAGCCCGCATGGGCAGGACCGAGTACTACCGCGACCCCCGCGCGCCGGAGGCCAACACGCTCATCCCCGCCAGCAACCTTCTGGTGGCCGGTGCGCAGGGAGCCATCCTGCTCCAGCGCCGCCGCGACACCGGGCAGTGGGCGCTGCCGGGCGGCGCCCAGGACATCGGCGAAACCCCGGCCCAGTGCGCCGTACGCGAGTGCGAGGAGGAAACCGGGGTGGTCGCCGAGGTCACGGGGCTCCTCGGGGTCTTCTCCGACCCCAGGCACATCGTCGCCTACACCGACGGCGAGATCCGGCAGCAGTTCGAGGTCGCCTACATCGGCCGCCCAACCGGCGGGGCGCCGCGGGTCAACGACGAGGCCGACGGGGTCGAGTGGGTCCTGCCCGAGGAACTGCACGCCTTCGACATCCACCCGAGCATGCACCACCAGATCGGCCGCTACCTGCGCGGCGAATACCCCTACCTCGGGTGACCCGGGCAAGCGGTGCGGTCCGGGCGCGGGGCGCGCAGCGGCGGCAAGCCGCACCAACACCGGCCACCCGGCCTGCGGGCAGCCCCTGGGGCCCGCGCCCCGCCGGGCCCTTCGGCTCCGCGGCCCGTTCCGCACCCGGGCGCGAGCGCAGACAGGGGCGCCGGGCAATGGCAGGATCGGGCGCATGAACGCCGACAGGTCCCCCGGCACCGCCGGCCGCACCACGGCCGGGAACGTCGCCGGCAGCGACGGCCGCTCTACCGCCACCTCCCGCCAACGGCTCTACGACCTGCAGCAACCCCGATTCGACCTGCCCGCCATCGCCATCGGTGCGCTGGCCGGACACCACCGGACCGTGCTCGACCTCGGTTGCGGCGAGGGCGAGTACCTGCACCGCCTGCGCAGTGAACGCCCGGCTGCGACCACCATCGGGATCGACGCCGAACCGGGCATGGTCGACGACCTGCCCGGGCCGGTCCTCTGCGCGGACGCGGCGGTGCTCCCGGTAAAAAACGCGTGCGTCGACGCGGTGCTGGCGATGCACCTGCTCTACCACCTGCCCGATGTGGACTCCGCGCTCGCCGAGATCGGCCGGGTCCTCACCCCCGGCGGCATCCTGATCGCGTCGACCAACGCCGAGGACGACAAACAGGAACTGGACGACCTCTGGCAGGCCGCGGCAGGCGATGTCCTGGGCGCCGGGCAGGTTCCGCACCGCACCCGGCTCTCCGACAGGTTCCCGCTCGACACCGGCGCCGACCGGCTGCGCGAGGACTTCGCCGACGTCGAGGTCCAGGAGCTGACCGGCAGCATCGAGGTCGGCGAGCCCGCCCTCGTGCTCGACCACCTCGGCTCCTACCGGGCCTGGGCGGCCCAGGCCGGCGTCCCCTTCGGCGCCATCCTGCGGCGCGCCCGCGAACGCCTGGAACAGGCCATCGAGACCGCGGGGACGTTCACCATCACCACCCGGCAGGGGGTCATCTTCGCCCAGCGGCCGTAAAGCGGGCCGCCGCCACCGGCGGGACCGGCCGGGCTCCGCGGACGGGAGGCGCCGCCGGGCACCGCGTTCCAGCGGGAGCGCGGCAGGAGCCCCGGCCGGTACCGGGCGGGGCTCCGGCTGCCCGGTGGGGCGGGTAGGTCCCGGCCGCCGTTGCCGTCCGCATCTGTTCACGCCCGCGCGCGCCCCTTCGCCGCCCGGCTGCGGATCCACCACTCGATGAGCAGGACGTTGGGCACCCAGCACATCCAGGCCGCGGTCGAATACGCCACCGCGAAGAGCGCCGCGGAGTCGCCGCCGTAGACCGGCTCCAGCAGGGGCAGCTGCGCGGCGATGAGCAGGCCGAGCCATGCCCGCAGGGTGAACCCGGCAAAGGTCGCCGCGAAGTTGCGGCGCATCCAGCGTTCATGTGCGCCGAAGTCGCGGCGGCGCACAGCGGCGTAGCCGTAAGCCGCGCTGACGAGCCAGAAGACGCTGAGCATCGCGAAGCCGGCTCCCGCCACCCAACCCCGGGTGGTCAGCAGCGCGACACCGAACCCGGTGATGCCGGATGGCACGACCCCGGCGAGCAGGTAGAGCCGCCCGATCAGCCGGTGGGCCCGCGGCGCCCGCCGCCGGATCGGTGCGTAGAACTGCAGCGGCCCGAGCAGCAGTGCAAGGCCACCGGTGAGGATGTGCGCCATCAGCAGCGGGAAGTGGAACGGCACATCGGGCCGGATGCCGACCTTGGAGGCCGCCGCGTCGAACCCCAGGTAGGGGACGACGGCCGAGAGGGTGCCGAGGCTGAGCACGGTTACCACGCCCAGCGCGATCCGCCGCCGCGTGCGCTGCCGCCGGCGGCGGCCGTCGTCGGGTTTCGCGCCGTTCGGCTTCGGAGGGCTCGATTCGTTCTGGGGGGTCGGAGGGTTCGGGGGGTCTGCCGCCTCGGGGCGCTGCTCCACAGTCATACCGATATGGTAGCTATCGATAGTTGAACTATCAATACATGGGCTACCGGTCTGGTAGCGGCACCGTGCCGACTGGGGTACAAAAGGCCCGTGCGTATCAGCGAGCTGAGCAGGCAGTCCGGCGTCCCGGTGCCGACGGTCAAGTACTACGTCCGCGAGGGGCTGCTTCCGGCGGGTGAGCGCACTCACACCAACCAGGTGCGCTACTCCGACTCCCACCTGCGGCGGCTCCGCCTGGTGCGGACCATGGTCGACATCGGCGGGTTGCCCATCAGCACGGTCCGCGAGGTGATGGCCGAGGTCGACTCCCCGGACCGCGAACTCGGCGGTGTTCTCGGGATCCTGTCGCGGACCTTCGCCGAACGCGCCGGTTCCGGGACCGGCACGCCCGACGGCCCGGCCCTGGACGAGGCCGGCGAACTACTGCACCGGCACGGCTATGCGCACGACCCCGCAATCCCCTACGTCCGCGACATAGCCGACATCATGGCGACGTTCCGCCGCCTCGGGCACGGCGCCCAGCTCGACCGGTTCATGGACGTGTACGCGTCCGCCGCCATGCGGGTGGCCGAGGTCGACCTGGCCTCCATCTCCGACCTCCCCGACCGGCAGAGCACCGCCGAGGCGATGATCGTCGGGACCGTCCTCGGCGACGCCCTGTTCGCCTCGCTGCGCCGCCTGGGACAGTCCACGATCTCGTTGCGGACGTTCCCGGAAGACGGCGACGGCGGCGGGGCCGGCTGAGCCGACGAGTCGGCCCCTGCCGCGGGTGGCGGCGGCCGTGCGGCTCAGGCGTTGCCGGCATGGTGCTGGCCGAAGCCTTCAGGCGGGCGGTCCAGGAAGACGCAGACGGAGGTGGTGCGGCCGTCCGGGGCGAGCGTGATGATGTCGGTGCCGGCGGCGAAGAACCCGCCCCGGTCGGCAGCCGCAAGGCAGTGGCCGCGCCCTTGGAAGGTTCGCCCCGGCGGTGGCCGCCCGTCGATGACCCGGGAGGTTATTGCCGCGCCTGCGGCGGTGCGGGAGTGTGGCCGCATGACGGTCACCACCGAGCCGGTCGGGGCGCAGCTCCGGCGTTGGCGGGAGTTGCGGCGGCGCTCCCAAATGGATGTGTCGCTGGCGGCCGAGGTCTCCACGCGCCACCTGAGCTATCTGGAGACCGGGCGGGCCAACCCCAGCCGCGAAATGATCGCCCGGCTGTGCGAGGAGCTGGAGGTCCCGCTCCGGGAACGCAACTCGCTCTACCTCGCGGCCGGTTTCGCACCCGCGCACTCCGAGCGGCCGTTCGCCGACCTGGGCGCCGCCGGTGATGCGATCCGCTCGGTGCTGGCCGGCCAGGAACCCAACCCGTCGCTGGCCGTGAACGCGTGCTGGGACCTGCTGGCGGCGAACCGGGCGATGTCGGCCTTCCTGAGTTCGGTACCGGCGGAGCTGACCGCGTCCGGGCTCAACGTGCTGCGGGCGACCCTGCACCCCAACGGGTTGGCGCCGCAGATCCGCAACCTGGACGAGTGGCGCGGCCACGTGCTGCGCCGGGTGCGCCGCCAGCTCGACCGCACCGCCACACCGGGGCTGGCCGAGCTGCTGGCCGAGCTGGAGAGCTACCCCGGCGCCGGGTCCCGCTCGCAGGCCGAGCGCGCGCACGCCGACCAAGCACCGGTCAACGATGTCGCCGTGCCGATGCGCATGGCGACCGGGTACGGCGACCTCGCGCTGCTCTACACGACCACGGTGTTCGGCGCGCCGCGGGATGTGACGCTGGACGAGATCGGGATCGAGACGTTCTACCCGGCCGACCCGGCAACGGCCGAGCTGCTGCGCCGCCTCGGCGAGTGATGCCCGGGCGACCGGGCGGTCCCGATCCGGGGCCGGGCCGTCCCGGACCGCGCCGGAGGGGCGCCCCCGGCCGCCGAACGCCGCGGGCGCCGCGGGCCCGGTACCCGCGGTCAGCCGCCGGCGGTGCCGCTCGGTGCTTCCGCGCCGCCGGGGCCCGGTCGGGTCTCGATCTCGCGCAGCGTGACCTGGAGGTGGTACTCCATCGCCTCGACCGCGCGGGCGGGGTCGCCGCTGAGGACCGCTTCGAGGACCTCTTCGTGCTCGGTTGCGGAGACGGCGGGGTCCTCGGCGGTGGCGAGGAAGCGGCGGTGACTCTGCTCGCGGCTGCCCGCGAGGGACTGTTCGAGCGCGTCGAGTATCTGGGCCAGGCTGCCGTTGCCGGAGGCCGCCGCCAGCGCCTGGTGGAACTCGAAGTCGGTGCGCACCCGCGTGGGCACGTCGAGGGGGTCGGCGCGCATCTCGGCGATGGACCGGCGCGCGCGGGCGATGTGCGGGCGGGTCTGCTCCTCGTCGGGACCGGAGATCCGCTGCGCCGCCAACCGGGCGCCGTGGACCTCCAGCGCCTTGCGGATCTCGGTGAACTCCATCAGCGTCCGGCGGTCGCGCAGCACTGACAGCGCCACGAAGCTCTCGACCGGCAGCGCGTTCGGCGAGGCGATGACCGCCGGCTTGCCTTGGCGCCGGTGCACCAGGCCCTTGGTCTCCAGGGTTTTCATGGCTTCGCGGAGCACCACCCGGCTGACGCCGAACCGTTCGGCCAGCTCGTTCTCAGGGGGCAGTTGCTGGCCGGGCTTGGCGCCGGGGCCCACGCACAGCTCTTCGACAAAGGCGACGACCTGCGCCGTCAGCGAGTTCGGCCGAGCGCGCTGCGCCCGGGGCCGGTCGGCGGTGCCCGCGGACTCCGGCTCCGATGGCTCCGGAGACGCTGCTCCCATCGTCTTCGCCTCGCCCTTCCCAGTGTGTCGCTTGGGTCCTTGCACGGATGTCCGGCGCCATCAGCCTACAGACCGCCCGCGCAGCCGCCCCTGCGGGCGAAGGCCCCGGCCACCGCACGCCCGCAACGGCGCGGGTGCGGGTGCGGCCACCCAGCGCAGTTCCGCGATGACTCCGGAGATCGGCAGGAACCCACCCATTGACTGCTTAGCAGCTTGTATTACAAGATAGCTCGATCGGGACACATTCCGCGTCGTCCCAGGTCGCAATGTATGCCGCCGTGCGACTGAGCGCCGGATCCACCGGCGCAACGCCCCGGCGCACGCTCACGCACCCCGGCGGCACCGCCCGCCGCAGGCGAGCGGCCTACCCCCCACGCATCCCCCAGCACGCACCGCCAGTCACCCACCTCGGCCGCAACGGAACAAGGGAGCACGGTGAACAGGACCGACAGAGAAATTTGCATGGGCGCGTGGGACGGTCCGGGCAGCGAAGAGGGCGCGGTGGCTCCCCCGGTGTTCCAGACCAGCCTGTTCACCAAGCCGTCGTTCCGGTCGTTCATCGAGCAGCAGGCCGAAGAGGACGAGAAGTTCGTCTACAGCCGCGGCGCCAACCCCACGGTGGCGTTCCTGGAACAGCGGCTCGCTCTACTGGAGGGCGGCGCCGCCGCCAAGTGCTTCGCCTCGGGTATGGGCGCGATCAGCGCCGTGCTGGCCACCCAGCTGCGGCAGGGCGACCACGTGCTGTTCGTCAACAACGTCTACGGCCCCACCCTCGAACTGGCCGAGCAGCTGCGCAACTTCGGGATCGAGCACACAGCGATCGCCGACAACACCACCGACATCGAGGACCACATCCGGGAGAACACGGCGCTGATCTACGTCGAGAGCCCCGGCACGATGCTGATGCAGGTGCTGGATCTCGCCGAGATCGCGCGGATCGCCCGGCGGCACGGGATCCGGACCGCGGTGGACAACACGTGGTCGACCCCGCTGTTCCAGAAGCCGATGGCGGCCGGGATCGACATCGTCATCCATTCGCTGACCAAGTACATCGGCGGGCACAGCGACGTCGTCGGCGGCGCGGTGGTCGGCTCGAAGCCGTTCATCCGCGACCTCTTCTACCGGGCGTACCAGCTGTTCGGGTCGGTGATGTCCGCGCTCGAAGCGTCGCTGGTCCTGCGCGGGCTGCGCACGCTGCCGGTGCGGATGGAGGAGCACCAGCGCAACGCCAAGCGGGTGATCGACTTCCTGGCCGAGCGCCCCGAGGTGGCAGCGGTCCACCACCCCTATTACGACCACCGGCCCGACGATCCGGTCATCGCCGGCCAGTTCAGCGGGTTCTCCGGGCTGCTCTCGTTCGACCTGAAGGACGGCACGTTCGACCGGGTCGCCGGGTTCATCGACAGCCTGGAGGTTTTCCGGATCGGGACCAGTTGGGGCGGCTACGAAAGCCTCGCCACCTCGCCGCTGCGTCCGGGAAACGCGGCAGCACTAAAGGCGAAGGGTCTTTCGGCCGGGATGATCCGCCTGTCCGTGGGACTTGAAGGCGCGGAAAACCAGATCGAGGATCTCGAAAGGGCATTCGACAAGCTGCAGTAAGGACAGGTCAGCGCGGCACCGAGAGGAATCACATGGCCACCCCCCACGAGGAAACCGAATCCGAGCACGGAACCGGGGCTGAGACCGGGACCGGGCAAGCCACCGGGTCCGGCAGCGGGAACGGAACAGGGAGCGGGACCGGGACCGGGACAGGAGCCGGAACCGACACGCCGCCCCAGCCGAGCCTGGCGATCGCCTGCATACCGGTGGCCGTCACCGTGGCGATCTTCGTCGGCGGAATCGGCATCATGCAGTACCCCGCCGAACTGATGGTCATTTTCGCGGGGGTGGTATTCACTCTCTTCGCCGTCTGGCACGGCCGCAGCCTGAACCATGTCCTCACCGGCATGGGCGAAAAGATCAAACGCGCGCTGCCCGCCATTCTGATCCTGCTTAGTATCGGCATGCTCATCGGGTCCTGGATGATCGCCGGCACCATTCCGCTGATGGTGTATTACGGCCTGGAACTCATCAACCCGGCTTACCTTTACGTCCTGGCCTTCATCGTCACCGCGATCGTCGCGACGTTCACCGGCACCTCGTGGGGCGCCGCGGGCACGATCGGCGTGGCACTGCTGGGCGTGGCCGCGACGATGGACGTCTCGCTGGCGATCACCGCGGGAGCCGTGGTCTCGGGCGCCTACTTCGGCGACAAGCTGTCCCCGCTGTCCGACACCACCAACATGAGCGCGCTCGCAGCAGGCGCCGACCTGTACGAGCACATCCGGCACATGCTCTACACGGCGCTGCCGTCGTCGGTGCTGGCGATCGTCGTCTTCCTGGTTGCGGGCTCCTCGATCGACGCGGCATCGGTCGACCTCGGCGTCCTCAACGGCACCATCACCGAGTTGAACGACCACTTCGCGCTGACTCCGGTCCTGCTGCTGCCGGCGGTGGTCGTACTGGCGGGCTCGATCATGAAGAAGCCGCCGCTGGTGGTCCTGTTCGTGTCGTCGCTGACGGCGCTGGTGCTGGCGTACTTCGTCCAGGGCTTCCCCGTGGCCGACCTGTTCGCCGCCTCGGTCTCCGGGTTCACGCTGGACATGCTGCCCAACGGCGGCGACGTGTCCGAGACGCTGACGAGCCTGCTGGAGCGCGGCGGGCTGCAGTCGATGTACAACTCCGCCTTCTTCGTGTTCTGCGCGTTCTTCTTCGCCTCGGCGATGGAAAGCTCCAACGTGCTGCGGGTCCTGCTCGGCCGGGTGATCCGGAAGCTGAAGTCCACCGGCGGCCTGGTGGCGACCACGCTGCTGTCCGGGTTCGCCATCATCAACGGCACGTCCAACGCCCTGGTGACGTACTTCCTCGTCAACGACCTGTACGGGGAGTCCTTCCGGCGGCGGAACCTGCACCCGGTCAACCTCTCCCGCAGCATGGAGGACTCGGTGACGATCACCGAGGTGCTGATGCCGTGGACGGTCTCCGGTGTCTTCTTCGCGACCACGCTCGGAGTGGGCAACTTCGAGTTCCTGCCGTGGGCGGTGTTCAACTGGAGCGGGTTCCTGTTCTCGGCCCTGCTCGCGTTCCTGGCGCCGCTGACCCGGTACTTCGGTGTCCGCCGGATCGAGCGGCCGGGCGACACCGCTCAGCCGGGCGGGCCCGGCGAGCGGCCGAGCGAGCAGCCCGCGCCCTGACCCGGGCCCGTTTCCGGTTCGTTTTCCGACTCCGGTTCTTCACGTGCCCGTTCCCGCGCCGCTCGCAGCGCGGGAACGGGCCGTGGAAACGGCGAGCGAGAGCGTCACCAGCAGGACCAGCAGACCGAGCACGGCCATCGGCAGCTGCGCGTGCCAGACGATCCCCACCGCCCCGATAACGACCAGCACCGCGGCGGCGATGAAACGCCCGCGGGCGATCCGGCCGAACCGCGACCGCAGGAACAGCACGTTGCCCGCCAGGTAGATCAGCGGACCGCCGACGGTCACCAGGACGATCGCGGCGCTCAGGTGGTCATGGGTGAGCCGCAGCTCCAGGGACACGGCGACCACGATGGCGCCGAGCACCATCAGGGCGTGGGCGTAGGCGAACGCGGACCGCAGCGCACCGGTGTGGCCCTGGCCGCCCGCCACATCGTGGCCGGCCAGCGCGAAGTAGTTCCACCACAGCACCAGCAGCGAGACGAAGCCCAGCAGCAGGCTGCCGAGGGTGGCGAGGTCCGGGGTCCCTTCCGCGGCCAGGGCGTTGCCCATGAGCAGGATCGACTCGCCCAGGGCGATGATGAACACCAGCCGGTTGCGTTCCGCGAGGTGGTCGGGGTCGGTGTCCCACCGCTCCATCGGCGCGCTGACGACGCCGGGAATCCGGAAGTTGAGCAGCGGCGCGGCGTAGTCGATCACGACCGCCGGCAGCCACACCCACAGCCGCAGTTCCGCCGGCAGCAGCGCACCGGCGATCCAGGCCACCCCCGCCAGGGCGGACCAGGTCAGCAGGGCCGTGTAGTTCGACGCAAGCTCCCGGCCGCGGAACGCGGCGATCATGAAGACCGGCCGCAGGATGCCCATGAAGACGAAGCAGCCCGCGAACAGCAGTCCCGACTCGCCGAACGCGTCGGGGATGGCAACGGCCATGCCGAGCGAGGCCAGCATCAGCACGGCGTTGAGCAGCAGCACCCGGGTGTTGGTCGGGTTCAGCCAGTTCATCGCCCACGCCGTGTAGTTCCAACCCCACCAGACCGCGGCGAAGACGACCGCGGTCTCGGCGAACCCTTGCCAGCTCAGGTGCTCCAGCAGCACATGGGAGAGCTGGATGATCGCGAAAACGTAGACGAGGTCGAAGAAGAGCTCGATGGGGCCGACTTCGGAGCGGCGGTCGCCGGCGCGGGCGATGCCGCGCCACGGTGCGGGTTGGGTGGGCATGGCTCGTCCAGGATCCATCCATCTTCGGGGGCGCGCCGGGCGGCCCCGGACCCCGCATCCCGGGGCGTGCCGGCCGACCGGTAAGCGGGCTCCGCGGCCGCTCAGGGCGGGTGCGGGCTGGGGCGATGTTAATCCCGGGCGGTGCGCGCGGTCACGCGCGGCTCGCACACCGCCCGCCCGCACGCGGCGCGGCCGACCGCGGCCGCTGGGGCGGGGTTCGGCGGCGTGCGGGGCGGGGCCGTGCGGCGTTCCGAGCGAGGGATGGAGCAAATCCGGAGCGACGGAGCGGAGCCCCGCGGCCACGGATCGAGTAAAACGTTCACATTGCCATAGGGCGCCGCCGCGCATCGGTGGCGATTCGTTTCCGCCGCTCACTCCCTGGGAGCACCGGCACGGTTGGCCGCATCCGGCCAAGTTGTGGATCACCTGTTGATCAACTCGACCCTTGATCAGTAACCTCACTGAAACGTTTTAATCACGTGACGCCGATCACGTGATCCGCACCGCAAGCGCCATCAGCAGGCGCAATCAGCGCGCCGCGCCGATGCGCACCCATCGATCCCATGATCCCCCCATCCCCCACGTGAGCACCCCGCCGCACCGCGGCGTGGGAAGGAGCACGATGCCGAGCCACGACACCCCGGACCGCGGCGGTTCCACCAGCAGCGGACCCGCCAATAGCAGCGGCGCCGCGGACGCGGACGCCCGCCCGCAGCTCTCCCGCCGGCTCTTCATCGGCGCCGGCGCCGCGGCCGGCACGGCCGCCGCCCTGCAACCCGCCGTCGGGCTGCCCGGCGCCGCAGCCGCACCCGCCGACTCCCGGCTCGCAGCGGGCCTGGCCGACCCCGCCCGTGCCGTGCAGGCGAAGTTCCGCTGGTGGTGGCCGCACGGCATGGTCGAACCCGCCGAGATCCGCCGGGAGATCGACCAGATCGCCGACGCCGGGTTCGGCGGCGTCGAGATCGCCGATGTGCACCACAGCGTGGACGAACCGCTGGACCCCGAAAACACCGGCTGGGGCACCGAGCGCTGGCGCGACGCGCTGGAGGCCGCGCTGTCGCGGGCCGAGCGGCGCGGAGTGGTCGTCGACATCACCATCGGCCCCGCGTGGCCCGCTGCGGTGCCCACGGTCACGCCCCAGGACGCCGCCGCCATGCGCGAGCTGGCCCACGGCGTGCGGTTCCTCGCTGCCGGCGAGGAGATCAGCGGCGCTCTCCCCGAACCCGCGACCGCCCCCGCCGATGGGGTCACCGAACGCTCCCTGTTCGCCGTCCAGGCGGTGCGGCTCGCCGACGGAGCCGACCCGCAGGACAGCCCGTGCTCCCTGGTCGCCGACAGCCTCGTCGACCTGACCTCCGAGGCCTACGGCGAGGAGCTGTCCTGGACCGCCCCGGGCGAGGGCGGCGCCACGTGGGCGCTGATCGCCTACTGGGAACGCGGCAGCGGGCAGCGCCCCGAAGCCGGGCCGCACACCGAACCGGTGTCCTACGTCGTCGACCACTTCAGCGCGGCCGGCACGCGCGCTGTCACCGACTTCTGGGACGAGCACATCCTGACCCCCCGCATCCGCGCCCTGCTGGAGGGCCCGGCCGGCGGCGCGCTGTTCGAGGACTCCATCGAGATGGAGACCGACGCCACGCTGTGGACCCCCGGCCTGCCCGCCGAATTCGAGGAGCACACCGGCTACGACCCGCTCCCCTACCTGCCGGTCCTGGTCCGCGCCGACGAGGACAAGGTGTTCAGCTTCGGTTCGCCCACCGACCGCCGCGCCACCGACGACTTCAACGACGTCCTCTCGCAGCTTTACATCGACCACCACCTCAAGCCGCTCAAGAAGTGGGCGCACCGGCTCGGGCTGCGCTACCGCATCCAGCCCTACGGCCTGGAGACCGACGCCATGGCCAAGGCCGCCGTGGTGGACATCCCCGAGGGGGAGTCGCTGGGCTTCAACAACCTGGACGACTTCCGTTCGCTGGCCGGCGGGCGCGATCTCGGCGGCAACACGGTGCTCTCCAGCGAGGCCGGCGCGGTCTACGGCGGCTCCTACAGCACCACCTGGCGCGAGACCGCGCGCACCGTCTCCCGCGAGTACACCGCCGGGGTCAACCAGGCGGTGCTGCACGGGTTCTCCTACGCCGACGCGCCCGGTGCCCGCTGGCCCGGCTTTGCCGCGTTCACGCCCTACGACGGCGGTGTGGGCTACAGCGAGTCGTGGGGGCCGCGCCTGCCCACCTGGCAGCACGCCGCCGATGTCGCCGGGTTCCTCGCCCGTTCCCAGCACGGCCTGCAGTGGGGCACATCCACCGCCGATGTCGCCTTCCTGCGGCAGAAGGGCTACGCCGGCTCCGGGTTCGGCGCCGCCTACTTCAGCAAGGAAGGGGTGCGCATCGGCTGGACCCACCAGTTCGTCAGCCCCCGGCTGCTGGAGATCACCGACCCCGATGTCGAGGACGGCGTGCTCGCCCCCGACGGCCCCGCTTACAACCTGCTGGTCTTCGAGGGCGACGCGTTCAGCGGGCGCGTGCCCACCCTGCCGCTGGAGACCGCCCGGCGGTTGCTCCGCTACGCAAAGCGCGGCCTGCGGATCGTCGTCGTAAGCGACTGGAGCTCGCCGCAGCAGCCGGGGGTGGACCAGGACGGCGCCGCCGAACTGGCCGAAACCGTGCAGGCGCTGCTCGGCCAACCCACCGTGCACCGGGTGGCCGCCCGCGAGGACATCGCCGAAGGTATCGCCGCGCTCGGCGCCGCGCCGGGCGTGCGCTACGCACAGGACTCGCCGCTGCTGCACGCGCGGCGCCGCTCCCGGCACTTGGACCTGTACCACCTGGCCAACGGATCCGACGACACCGCCGTCGACCACGATGTCACCTTCAGCACCGGGATCCGGCACGCCTACCCGTTCGCCATCGACCTGTGGACGGGTGGGATCACCCCGCTCCCGCTCCACCGCGCCGAGGACGGCGGGATCCGGCTGCGCGTGCGCCTGGCGCCCGGCGCGGCAACGGCGGTCGCCATCGCCCGGCCGCAGTGGGCAAAGGGCGCGGGCAAGGGCGGCGGCAAGGGCGGGCACGGGATCGCGCCCGGCCAACTGCGCAAGCTCCGCTTCGACAGCACCGATGCCGACTCCGTGCACATCGCCGGCGGCACCGCGAAGGTGCGGGCCGCTTCGCCCGGTTCCTACACCACCACCGGCGCGGACGGCCGGACGGTCACCACCGCCATCGACAGCGTCGGCGACAAGCGGGAACTGACCCGCTGGCGCCTGGAAGTGGAGGACTGGCGGCCCGGCGGCTCGGCCACCGAGACCGAGGTCCGCACACACGAGCTGGACCTCGACGGCCTGGCGCCCTGGACCGAACTCGACGGTCTCGCCGACGTCTCCGGGATCGGCCGCTACACCGCAACCGTCGAGCTGGGCAAGGGCTGGACGGGCGGCCACGGCGCCTACCTGGACCTGGGCCGGGTCACCGACCTGTTCCGGGTGAGCGTGAACGGCAAGGACCTGCCGCCGGCCGACCAGCTCGACCCCGTCGTGGACCTCGGCGACCGCCTGCACAGCGGCACGAACACCATCGAGGTCGAGGTCAGCACCACGCTCATCAACCGCATGCGCGCATTCCGCCCCGACGTCTACGGCGACGCGGCCCGCCAGGAGTGCGGACTGCTGGGCCCGGTGCGGCTGCTGCCCTACGGCCAGGCCGACCTGTGACCCAGCGGTGAACCGCCCCGCTCGCCCGGCGTATCGGGCCCGGGCGAGCGGGGCGGGGCGGCGGTCGGCGGCTACAGCGGGCCGGGGGCGGCCACGGCCGGCGCGGGGCCGGGCACCGCCCGGCGGTGTTCGGTGGGGGCCGTGCCGTAAGCGGTACGGAAGGCCCGGGTGAACGTCGCCGGGTGCTTGAACCCCCAGCGGTAGGCGATCTCGCTGACGGCGAGTCCGGCTTGGGCCGGGTCGGCGAGGTCGCGGCGGGCACGCTCCAACCGCTGGGCCTTGATCCACGCGGCGACGAGGTGCCCTGCTCGGTGAACAGGCTGTGCAGATAGCGGAGTGAGATGTTGAGGGCGGCCGCGACCGCGGCCGGGTCCAGTCCGGGATCGTGCAACCGGGCCGCGATGAACTCCCGCGCGTGCCGCAGCAACCGGAGGCGCCGCCCGTTTCCCGGCGGCGTCCCCGGTTCGGACCCGTCGGGCTGCTCCGCAAGCAGCGCAGAAACCAGGGCGGCCACCACCGCGCCGAGCCGGGGGCCGTCCTCGGGCAGCAGTTGGTCCTGCTCGGCAAAGAGCCCGGTGAGGAAGCCGGCGAACAGCGCCCCCATTCCCTCGCGGGCGGACATCGGCGCGCGGCCGGCTCGGCCGGTGTCCTTCCCGGCGTCGGCGACGAGCCGTTTCGGTACCGAGACCGCCATCCATCCGCTGAATCCGTGCTCCACGGTGAGACGGATATCCGCGGTCCGGGAGCAGTCGCTGCGATGGATCCGGCCCGGACGCTGCCTGCTCTGCCGATCGGCCCGACCGGCGGACATGCGGCCGTGCACCATGCGGGCATGCTGATACCGGCCCGGTGCGCGAAGGCCGGCGAATTCCTGAGTCCGCCGCATGGCCGACGCCTGGAAGACCGCCTGCTGCACATGGACCTGGCCCAGCGCGATACTCCGCCGACGAGCACCCATGGCTTTCACCGCCTCATCGCCCCACTGCTCGACGCGCTCCCCGGAGTCCTCCCCGAACCGCTCCGCCGACCGCTGCGCACCCTGTTCATTTCGGCTGTTGCACGTCGAATCGATCATCACCGTGTCTCCCGGAATACGAGGACGGATTGGTTCGCGAGGTCAGCGGTGTGCTTCCCGCTGCACCGGATAGCCGGGAACGGAACCACCGATTACGCGGTTGATCGGCTGCACTCGCCGCCGCGCCCCCTTCCCATTTGACGAGGGTAATGCAGCGCATCGTTGGCCGATGGAACGGGTCCGCCGGGCGCGAACCACCGGCAGATCCGCTGACCAGGACCCAAACGTGCGGAGCGGTTAGGAATTGGTCGCGCCCCTCGCCCGGAACGGCACACCGGAGCCGGTCGCCCGCCCCGGCACAATCCAGTGGCCGAATACGGCCATTGCGTTCGGAAACTTCCGCCCTGCGGTTTCCCGCGCAGTGCGCGCTGCGTCAAGAAACCATGCACGCGCAGCCAATGACACGGGGGCGCGGGCCTCGGCATGCTTGCAGAGCGCTCGGCCCGGGTCCGCCAGGAGGTTCCCCGGGCCGGACGGGCAGGCAATCTTGAAAACACCGAGTGGCTTACCTGGAGGAATGCAATGTTGGCAACGGTTCGCAGGGCCGGAATCGCGGCGGCCATCACTTTCGCGGTGGCGGGCACGGCATCCGGAGTCGCATTTGCCGAGAACGACTACAACTGCAGGTACACGCAGGACGAGTTCTGCCTATACGAGAATTACGACTTTAATGATGACTCGACAAACCATGTGCGGCAATGGACTACAAACGACGATGAGTACCACAATAATAACTGGTACAATTCTAATGACGAACTCGACAACGAGGCGAGTTCGGTGTGGAACAGGACCGGCTGCGACGTAACTCTCTACCAGCACACCAGTTACAGCGGATCGCATACCACATACGAAGACGGGGAACGCGACGGGAATCTTAAGAACGACGCCGTCGGCGACAACCGCGCGAGCTCACACAAAATCCGCTGCTAAAACAACAATTGACGCATCGCCCCCCGGTGCGGGACGGCGCACCGGGGTGTTCAATTTGTTCTTACGTTCCTGGCGGACTCAATGAAAAAACATACCAGGATATCCATCATCGCGGCGGCGGTCCTGCTATCCGCAGGTGCAGTCGGCTACTACGCCGTTTCAAAAGGGGCGGCGGCTCCGGAAGCGGCGGAACAGGCCGCTGCTCCCACCGTGGAACTGCCCCTGGATTCCTACCGGCCCACCGCAGCAGAGGAGGTCACCTACGACCGGGCATTCGACCTGCTCGCCCAGCGGTGCGTCGCCGATGCCGGATTCTCCTGGCCCGTGCGCGACGAGCCACCGCTTCCCGAGAACCGACACCTCCGCAGGTACGGCGTGATCGATCCGAACGACGCGCAGAAGTACGGGTATCACCTGGCACCTACCAAAACCCCGGACCAAAAATCCGACAAGGCCGCGCCGACACCAGAGGCCGAGGCAGCCTTCTACGGCCCCGTGGACTCCCCGGAGGAAGGTTGCGCCGCCAAAGCAGAGCGGCGACTCGACCGCGGGGCCGGCGGGGCCGACGGCAAACTGCTCGCCGAACTCGACTGGACGTCACTGGATATCTCCGAAACCCATCCCGATGTCATAGAAGCGAAAAACGCCTGGCAGGAGTGCATGTCCGCCCGCGGCCACTCCTACGCAACGCCCCGCAAGGCCATCGAGGACGAGTCCTGGAACCTGGATTCCCCCTCCCCCACCGCCGCGGAACGGGCCGTGGCCGTGGCCGATGTCGAGTGCAAGTACGAGGTCGGCATGGTCGAGACGTGGGTGCAGGCGGAACACGAGATCCAGCGCGAGATGATCGCCGAGCACACTAGCGAGCTGGAAGCCCTGCAGCACGCCAACGAGGTCCGCCACGGCAACGCCGAGGCCGTACTGGCCGAATCCGGCGAAGCCTAGTAAGCCCTGTTTAGGAAGTGTGTGTTAGCGGCACCGAGGGCGGGGGCGGCCCGGGTCGATGGGTGGGCGGCCCCTCGCGTGCGCCCGTTATGTCGGGTTGCCGTGGATGATCATGCAGAAATGACCGTCTCAGCGTTGAAATCTGGGCATTGCTGCAGGGTCGGTGCGCCGCCCGCCCCCGCCGCCTGCGGTGGGACCGGTGGCCGCGCGCCCCGACCGCGATGGGTGAGCAGTGCCACAGCAGTCGGGCGGCCCTTTCGACTTGAACCTGACGCCCACGTCAGGTTCTAGCCTGGAGAGCGTCGGCACTCGCCGAACATGCGTCCCACTGACCTCATGAACGGCCTGCTCCGGCCGTGTGGAAAGGCGAAACCTCATGCGCGCAGTCCGTTATCACGAGTACGGCGGTGTGGAGACTCTCGTGGTCGAGCAGGTACCGGATCCGCATCCCGGTCCCGGGGAGGTCCGTATCCGCGTGGCGGCGGCCAGTGTCAATCCCGTCGACTGGAAGGTGCGTTCCGGCGCGGTGCGCGAATTTCTTCCCGTGGACCTGCCCGCGATCCCCGGGCGCGACGCCGCCGGCGTGGTCGACGCGACCGGCGAGGGTGTGCAGGGGGTGAGCGTCGGCGACCGCGTCTTCGGGCTGGGCGGCGTCACCGGCGCGACCGCGGAACTGGCCGTACTCTCGGCCTGGGCGCACGCGCCCACAGCGTGGACCGACGAGCAGGCCGCCGGCGCGGGCCTGGCATCGGTGACCGCGCTGGGCGGGCTGAAGGCGCTCGGTCCCCTGCAGGGGCGCACCCTGCTCATCGAAGGCGCCGCCGGGGGCGTGGGCAGCGCTGCGGTCGAGTTCGCGGTGGCTGCGGGCGCCACCGTGATCGGGACGGCCGGCGAGCGCAACCACGAGTTCCTCACTTCCCTCGGCGCGGTTCCCACGACCTACGGCTCCGGCCTTGCGGAACGCCTCGCCGCTCTGGCTCCGGACGGGGTTGATATCGCGCTCGACACCGCGGCCTCCGGGTCGCTGCCCGACCTCGTCGCGATCGCGGGCGGCGCCGACCGCGTGGCGACGGTCGCCGACCACGCCAACGGGCACCGCCTGGGTGTGTACGTCGCCAACGCGGAGAACGACTTCGCGCTCCTCGCCGAAGCGGCCGAATTCGGCGGGGAAGGCCGCTACACACCGCGCATCGAGCGGAACTACCCGCTCGAACAGATCGCGGACGCGCACAAGGACTCCGAGCGCGGCCACACGCGCGGCAAGATCGTGGTCCGCACCTGAGCGTGTCCACCGTGCGGGCTTGCCCCGGCTCCGGCCGCGGGCGGCCCGCACCTGCAGCACAGCACTGCGAGCCGGCCACCGCGGCACAGCTACCGGAGGTCCGCCCGGTAGAGCACGTGCGGGCGCAGCGGGTGGCCGGGCGGCAGGTTGGGGTGGTCGAAGTCGTCGCCGGGGTCGCGGGTCATGTGCAGGCGCTGCATCACCGCGATGGACCGCAAGTTGCCGGGGACGGTGAAGGAGACGACCTCCCCCAGTTCGAGGGTGTCGGCTGCAAAGGCGATGGCGGCGCCGGCCGCCTCGGTCGCGAATCCGTTGCCCCAGGCCGAGCGGACCAGCCGCCAGGCCACCTCGACGGCAGGGGTGAAGTGCGCGTCGAAATTCGTGTGCGCAAGGCCGACGCAGCCGAGGAAGGTGCCGTCCTCCCGTGACTCCACGGCCCAGATGCCCCAGCCCTGCTCGTCGACCAGGCCGCCCATGCGGCGCGCCGCGGCGTCGCTGGCGTCGCGGCTGAGCAGGCCCGGAAAGTGCCGCCGCACCTCCGGATCGGCATTCAACGCGGCGAACGGCGCCAGGTCGGACGGCTGCCAGGGCCGCAGCAGCAGCCGACTGGTGCGGAGGCTCACCGGTTCCGTCGGCTTCATCGGACCGTCCTCGATTCATCGCCGCGGTGTGGGCGTTCCAGGCTATGTGCGGGCCCCGCCGGCCGTCCCGCTGCTGGTCGGGTCGCCGCCCGCCCCCGATCACCCCTCCGGCTGTTCGAGCAGGGCCGATGCGAGTTCGCTGTCGACGACCAGCGTGTGCACGAGCCCCGCGCGGACGGCGGCGCGGGTGGCTGCGGCGCGGAAGGCTCCGTGGCTGGAAACGAGGAGATGGCCGACCGACTGCAGTTCCTCGGCGGTCACGCCGATCACCCGGTCGTGGAACGGGGCCGCGACGATGCGGCCGCCGGCGTCGAAGAGGCGGCCGGAGATCTCGCCGCACACGCCGGCCGCCGCGATCTCCTCCTGCTCCTCGGGGGAGAGCAGGTCGTGGACCGCCGATGCGGACGGGTGCCAGGCGCCCACCGACAGCACGGCGAGGTCCAGGGCGCGGCCCCGTTCGAGCACGTCGGCGATCTCGGGCTGGCGCCGCAGGCCGGCCGCTGTGTCGGCGTCGGCGACGGCCAGGGGGGCGTAGATGGTGTGCGCGTCGCCGCCGGCCACCTGGGCCAGGCGCCGGGTGATCTCGACCGAGCCCGGCATGCCGGACGGCGGGTAGATGGCTCCGGCCAGTTGGACCACCGAGCACGGGCGCAGTTGCGGGAGCGCGTCGGTCATGGCGACGGTGGTGCTGCTCCAGGCCACCCCGAGTACGTTGCCCGCCTGCACCGCCGCGGCGAGTTCTTCGGCGAGGGCGCGGCCGACGTACTCGACGGCCATGTGCGGCGATGCGGGGGCCGAGGCGACCACGACGACCTTGTGCAGGCCCAGCCGGTCCTGCAGCGCCGCCGCCAGTTCGCGGTCGCGGCGCCCGGGCGCGCCGATCTCGATGCGGACCAAGCCGTCGCGGCGGGCGTCCTGCAGCAGGCGGGCGACCTGGAAGCGGCTCAGCCCGAACGACTTCGCGATGGCGACCTTGGACTGGTCGCGGTGGTAATAGCGCCGGGCGACGGCGATCTGCACTGCGACGTCGTCGCCGGATTCGAGCGCCCTGCGCTCGGTTTCGGAGAGGTCGCCGCCTCCTGCCGCCACGGGTATCGACTCCCTCTCCGCCGCTGCGTTCCGTGTCTCCCGACTGCGTTCTTCCCGCCAAATCTTGACACGGCGAAACGGTGTGCCGCAGCATGTGTGCCACATCATACTCTCATCTGAGCATAGACAATCGCTCAAATGAGCACTCAGCACACGGGAGTGTTGTCCATGGGCACCGCCGATCGCCGCGCCGCCAAGACCAGTGCGCCGCGCGCCCTCATCGCATCCGCCTCCGGGGCATTCCTGGAGTGGTACGACTTCTACCTGTTCGGTATCGCGGCCTCGCTCGTCTTCCCGCAGCTCTTCTTCCCCGACTCCTCCGAGACCGCGGCGTTCCTGGAGTCCTTCGGCGCGTTCGCCGCCGGGTTCGTGATGCGCCCGATCGGCGCCGTGCTGTTCGGCCACTTCGGCGACCGGATCGGCCGCCGCCGCATGCTGCTGATCACGATCCTGCTGATGGGCGGCTGCACCTTCCTGATCGGGTTGCTGCCGTCGCACAACACGATCGGCGCGGCCGCACCGCTGCTGCTGGTGTTCCTGCGGCTGCTGCAGGGCCTGGGCATCGGCGGCGAGTTCGGCGGCGGCGCGCTGGTCGCGCTGGAGAACGCGCCCACCGGCCGGCGCGGCGCCATGGGCAGCATCCACCAGATGGGCACCCCGTCCGGGCTGCTGGTGGCCACCGGCGTGTTCTCGCTGGTGCAGCTGCTGCCGGAACCCGACCTGCAGTCCTGGGGCTGGCGCATCCCGTTCCTGCTCAGCGGTGCGTTCCTGCTCGTCGCCTACTACATCCGCCGGAGCCTGTCCGAGACCGAGGTCTTCAGCAAGGAGGGCGACCGGCCCCGCCCGCTGCCCGTGTGGTCGCTGCTGCGCGAGCACCCGAAGAACATCCTGCTGGCGACCGGCGCCCGCATGGCCGACGCGGTGACCTTCAACGTGATCAACGTGTTCGGCATCGCCTACGCCACCACCCACCTCGGCCTGAGCAGCGCGATGATGCTGAACGGGTTCACCATCGCCGCGGCGGTGGAGATCGCCACGATCCCGATCATCGGCCACATCTCCGACCGGGTCGGCAGACGGCCCGTCTACATGTTCGGGATCGCCATCTGCCTGATCACCGCGTTCGCCTACTTCCCGCTGCTCGCCACCGGCAGCACGCTCGTGGTCTGGACGACCATCGTGGTCGCGCTGGCGGTGGGCACCGGCAGCATGTTCGCCATCCAGGGCACCCTGTTCGCCGAGATGTTCGGCACCCGCACGCGCTACACCGGGCTCGGCGTGGTCTACCAGTCCTCCGCCCTCATCGGCGGCGCCCCCACCCCGGTGATCGCGACCGCGCTCGCGGCGGCGTTCGGGCAGTCCTACTGGCCGGTGGCGGTCTACATGGGGGCGATATGCCTGCTCAGCCTGATCTGTGTCGCCTTTGCTACCGAGACCCACCGCACCGGCCTGGTCGCCGCGGCCCGCGACGAGGCGGCGGCCGATACAGCGCCCCCGTCCAACACGTCCCCAACCGCACAACCACCGGCACCGGAAGGCGGCCCGCACACCAATGACTGACGGCAGGACCGACGCCATGACCGACGAGACCCGGCCCAACATCGTCTTCGTGATCACCGACCAGCAGCGCTTCGACACCATCGCCGCACTCGGCCACGAGCACGTCGACACCCCCAACCTGGACCGGCTGGCCCGCGAGGGGACGTCGTTCACCCGCACCTATGTGACCGCGCCGTCCTGCTCGCCGTCGCGGGCGAGCCTGTTCACCGGCGTCTACCCGCACTCCCTGGGCGTGCTGCGCAACGAGGAGCAGTGGCGGCACTCCTGGGTGGAGCTGCTCGCCGACTCGGGCTACCGCTGCGTGAACGTCGGCAAAATGCACACCCACCCGTGGGAGACGCCCCTCGGGTTCCACGAACGCACCGTCGTGGAGAACAAGGACCGCGACCACCCCAGCGTCCCGTTCTTCCACGACCAGTTGGACAAGGCGTTCTGGATCCGCGGCGAGACCAAACCGACCCGCACCACCTACCGCGAGCGGGACGACTACGGCGACCGGCTCGGCGCGTTCGAGTGGGAACTCGACGAGGACCTGCACCCGGACGTCTTCGTCGGCGCCGGCGCCCGCTGGTGGCTGGACACCTACCCCGGCCGCGAACCGTTCTTCCTGCAGGTCGGGTTCCCCGGCCCGCACCCGCCCTACGACCCGGTGCCGCGCCACCTGGACGCCTACCGGAACCGCGACATGCCCGGCCCCGTGCGCAGCGCCGCGGACATCGCCGACCAGCCCGCGGCACTGCAGCAGCTGCGCCGCGAGCACCAGGAGACCGACCACGACGCGGTCGTGCACCTGCCCGAGCCTACGGAGGAGCAGTCGCTCCGGCAGCGGCGGCACTACCACGCGAACGTCACCATGATCGACGAGCAGCTCGGCCTGCTGCTGGACGCCTTGGAGCGGCGGGGCGCGCTGGACAACACCGTCATCGTCTTCACCTCCGACCACGGCGACTGCCTCGGCGACCACGGCCACAGCCAGAAGTGGACCATGTACGAGGGCAGCGTGCGCGTGCCGGCGATCGTCTGGGGCCCGGGCCGGGTGCAGGCCGGCCGACAGGTCGACGGGCTCACCTCGATGATGGACCTCGGCCCCACGGTCCTGGAGCTCGCCGGTGCCACCCCGCCGGAGTGGATGGAAGCCCGATCGCTGCTGCCCGCGCTGCGCGGCGAACCCGATCCGGGCCGCCCGCTCGTGTTCGCCGAGCACGCCGGCGACCACATCCTCAAGGGCACCGAGCTGATGACGATGGTGCGCGATGAGCGGTGGAAGCTCGTGGAGTTCGTTGACTCCGAGGAGGGCCAGCTCTTCGACCTCACCGCGGACCCCGGCGAGCTGGAAAATCTGTGGGACTCCCCCGCCGCGGAGCCGGCTGCCGCAAAACAGCGGCTGCGCGGGGAACTCGCGCGGTGGCGCGCCCGCAGCGCGCTGCACACCGCCGACATGCAACGGGCACACAGGTGACACGGGGTGGTAAGCAGTTGGTTTATGGAATCCGACATCGAACACGAACCGGCGCAGAGTGGTTGCTGCGCCCCGTCGCGGGCCGCATCGCCGGCAGCGGCCCGCGACGGGGCCGCTGCGGCGGATGCCGCCGGCGCGCCGGACGCTGCGGCGGGCACCGCTGAAGGGCAGGGGTACGCAGAGCGCGACCGTGCGCTGGCGCGCATGGCCGCGCTGCCCGGCGGCGCCTTCCTGATGGGCACCGACGACTCCCAGGGGTTCCCCGCCGACGGCGAGGGTCCGGTGCGGCAGGTGGTGGTCTCCCCGTTCGCCATCGACCCGATGGCCGTGACCAACGCGCGCTTCGCCGAGTTCGCCGCCGCCACCGGCTACGTCACCGAGGCCGAGCGTTTCGGCTGGTCCTACGTTTTTGCGTCCTTCCTGCCCGCAGCGCTGCGCCGGGAGTCGCCGCGCCCCGAGGCCGCCCCGTGGTGGTGCGGGGTCCAGGGCGCCTACTGGGCCGCACCCGAAGGGCCGGGCAGCGGCGTCGGCGACCGCGCCGACCACCCCGTTGTGCACGTCTCGGTCGCCGACGCCGCCGCCTTCTGCACCTGGGCGGGCCTGCGCCTGCCCACTGAGGCCGAATGGGAGTACGCCGCCCGGGGCGGCCTGGAGCAGGCCACCTATGCCTGGGGCAACGAACTCACCCCCGATGGCGAGCACCGCTGCAACATTTGGCAGGGCATGTTCCCGACCAAGAACACCGCCGACGACGGCTACCGCGGGACCGCCCCCGCCGACGCGTTCCCGCCCAACGGATACGGCCTGTACAACATGGCCGGCAACGTCTGGGAGTGGTGCGCCGACTGGTGGACCACCGACCACCCGACCGCAACGCAGCACGATCCCACCGGCCCCGGCACGGGCCCCGGACGCGTCATGCGCGGGGGGTCGTACCTGTGCCACCACTCCTACTGCAACCGGTACCGGGTCGCCGCGCGCACGAACAACACCCCCGACAGCACGAGCGGCAACACCGGCTTCCGCTGCGCCCGCTGAAGGTGCCGGCCGCGGCGGCGGGGGTGTGCGGGTCGCGCTCCGCCACCGGCGATCATGGCGTTATGCCCTAAATCAGCGCGGTGGTTCGGGCGTGGTTGCACGATGGCCGCGTACATCCCCCGGTTTCGGCACAACGGACACGCGCGCGCCTTCCCGGACCCGCCGCCGTTGGTGCCGCTTTTCCGTGCAGATCACCCGCCGCCCGGCAGGCCGCAAGGCCGCACAGCCGACCGCTGCCGCTGCCGCTGGATGGCACCGCAGCATGCAGCGCCCGCCATCACTCTCTTGTGACGCATGCAACCTGCGTTTGGTTACGTCCGTTATATTCCTTTTGCTGGATCGTAACCATTTACCCATAACTTACACATACATTCTCAGGGGTTGCCCAGGATCGCCGCGACATGCCCCTAGCCGTCGCCCGGCCGGCCTGCAACACGGGTTTGCGCACCGCGACACGAACGACGGAGGGTTCATGGGAGCCGTAGGCACCGGCATCAAGCGCAGAGTACGGCTGCTGGGCGAGGCGCTGCGCCCGCCGCGGTCCGCTGCTGCAGCGGCGCCCGCACCCACCGCGACCCCGAAACCGGTCCCCGCCGGCAGTACCGCCCCAGCCGCCGGCGCGGCCAAGACCGCCGCGGGGCGCAAACCGCCCAAGCGGACGGTCGCCTTCGAGTACACCGTGCCGCCCGCCCCGCGGCACGTCGAATCCCCGGTGTTCGTGCTCAGCCCGGTGCGTTCGGGCTCCACACTCCTGCGGATGCTGCTCAACAGCCACTCCCGCATCCGCGCCCCGCACGAGCTGCACCTGCGGACCCTCGAAGTGACCCTGACCGAGGGCTTCTCGGCCGACTCCATGGCCGAACTCGGCCTGGACCGGCTGGAGATCGAGCACGTGCTGTGGGACCGGCTCCTGCACATGGAGCTGGAGCACAGCGGCAAGGACGTCATCGTCGACAAGACCCCGGGCAACGTGTGGGTGTGGGAGCGCCTGCACCACGCGTGGCCGAAGGCGAAGTTCATCTTCCTGCTGCGCCACCCCGAAGGCATCGTGTCGTCGCTGGCCAACCGCAAGCACAACACCGGCACCCGCGAGCAGCTCGAAGCCAACGTGCTGAAGTACGTGAAGCCGCTGGAGAAAGCCCGCAATACGCTGGACGGCCACTTCCTGCGCTACGAGGACCTCACCGCCGACCCCGAGACCGCAACCCGCGACCTCTGCTCCTACCTGGAAGTGGAGTGGGAGCCGGAAATGCTCGACTACGGGGAGCAGGAGCACGGGCGCTTCGCCCCCAACCTCGGCGACCGCAGCGCCAACATCAAGTCCGGCCGCATCCAGGCCGCCCGCGAACTGGAGACCACCGACCAGCTTTCGCCGGAACTCACCCGCTTCGCGTCCCTGTGGGGATACTCCTGAGGACACCCGCCGCCGGAGGGCGGTGCCCGCGCCCGGCGCTGCGCCGGCCCGGGCACCGGGTACGTTCCTGCTCCGCCCTGCTCCCGGGCACCGATTCCGCGTTTGGGGCGCCGCCACTTCGGTACGCCTTGGGGTGAGCGTGCGGACGCGCGCCCGCTGCCGGCGGCGAGCCGTGCAGCGGATCCGGCGGAGGCGGCCCCTGCCGCCCCACCGCCGAGCGCGCCGGCACGCGTAGGCGAAAGGGAGCGGGCATGCGCGCGAGTGGCGGCGACTCGGACACAGAACTGCGGATCCAACTGGTCGCCGGGCTCGCCCTCGGTGCGTTCGCCGCAGAAGCGCTGGTGACCGCCCTATTGCGCGGTGAAGTCGGGTTGACCGTGGGCGGAGCCGTGGCGGCCGTGCTCGCGGTGGCGCTGGTCGCGCTGGCAGTGGCCGGGCTGCGGAGGCACCGCGACTCGGCGGAACGGCAGGCGGCCGCGGACGACTCGGACGCCGGGGGGTCCGCGGGCGCCGCGGACTCCGGGGACACTGCGGGCTCGGCGGGCTCGGCGGGCCCCGCGGACCCCGGCGCGCATACCCGGCCGCGCCGCACCGACGGACAGGCCTGATCCCGAGCGCCTTGCGGGCCGGCCCGCAAGGCGCGTGCCGCCGCGCCCCCGAACGGCCAAGTGACCGAGCCGCCGACGTGCGCGCTCGCCCGCGCGTGCCCGGTCCTGGGCGGAGCGCGGCCGTGCCCCGACCCGTTGACACCGGTCTGCGGTCCGCCGTAGGTTTGTGAGCCATACCAACCATCTGAACCATACGGTTCGGTGCGCATCATTTGGTCGGCATCCGAGCCGGTCCGGGCCGACCGCCGGCCGCGCGACCCGGCACCCGCCCCTACACCGGGGACGCCGCGCGCCGCCCGCCAATGCGGCCCAAAACGCCCGCAGGTGCCCCGGAAGCGCGAATCCGCGGGAGCGGCGAGAACCGCACAGCAACCGCTCCGGCACCGCTCCGCAATTCTTTTCCGCAGCCACGGAAAGTCAGTTGAAAACCGCGTCGAGCACGCACGGAAAACGTATCTCAATCCACTATGAGCCCTATACGCCGATACTATTGGACGCCGATACCGCGTTCCACCTAGTTTGGTCTGGCCAGGTCACAGTGACGGAGGTCACAAGCCAGCCCTAGGAGGATCCGTGGACTCGACATGGCTGATCGTAGCGGTCATAGTGCTCTATCTGGCCGTAATGGCGGTCATCAGTTTCACCTCCGCGCGGTCGGCGAAGACCCCGAAAAGCTTCGCCGACGGCGGCCGCGTATTCCCGGCGGTATTCATCGGATTCCTGCTCGGGTCGGAGTTCATCGGCACCTCCGCCACCATCGGAACAGCCCAGGAAGCCTATTCATCGGGAATCTCCTCGGCGTGGAACATCGCCTCGCTGGGCGCCGGGTTCATACTTTTCTCGTTACTGCTGGCGCGCAAGTTCAGCGACCTGGGCGAGAACACCATCTCCGGCGCGCTGTCCCGCGCCTACGGCGAGCGGGTGCGCACCGCGACCTCGGTCATCATGGTCTGCGCGCTGCTGATCGTTTCGGTGGCCACCTATTCCGGCGGCGGCGCGGTCCTCGCCAGCCTGCTGGGGATCGACCGGGTGTGGGCCATCGGGATCGTCGGGGTGCTCGCCACCGTCTACGTCAGCGTGGGCGGCATGCGGTCGGTCGTCTACACCAACCTGGTGCACGCCCTGACCATGTTCGCCGGGATCGTGCTGCTCGCCGTGATCGGCACCGGCCGCGCCGGCGGCCTCGGTGAACTGCGCGCGGCCCTGCCCGAACAGATGTTCGCCTTCGACGGTGTCGGCTGGGCGCAGATCATGGCGTGGATGATCGCCGGAGTCGGCGCCACCTTCGCGACCCAGTACGTCGTGCAGGCCATCACCACGGTCGGCGACCGGCGCAAGGCCCAGACCGCGAGCACCTACGCCGCGGTGTTCTTGCTGCCCTACGGCGTGCTGGCGGCGCTGGTGGGCATGTGCAGCGCCGTGCTCTACCCCGGCATCGACAGCATCCGCGCGATCCCCGCCCTGGCGGTCGACCTCGACCCGCTGCTGTCCGGCCTGGTGATCGCGGGGCTGTCGGGCGCGATGTTCGGCACGATCGCCGCCCTCACCGTCGGCGCGTCGACTCTGCTGCTCAAGGACTTCTACCAGCCCTATTTCAACCGCGAGCGGTCCCCCGCCAAGGACCTGGTGTTCATCCGCACGGCCACCGCGGTCGCCGGCCTGCTGCCCATCACCCTCGCGCTGTTCGCCTCCGACATCCTGGCCGTCACGTTCCTCGCCAAGTCGCTGCGCGCGGCACTGGCCGTGCTCGTGGTGCTGATGTTCTACGCGCCGCGGTTCGGTACCCGGGGCGGCGCGTTCTGGAGCATCCTCATCGCGCTGCCCGCGACGCTGGGCTGGTACCTGGTCGGCGAACCCTACGGCATCGACAACGCCTACATCGCGGTCGCGACGCCGCTGGTGGTCATGGCGGTGAGCGGCCTGCTCCCCCGGCGCCGCGCCGGCGCCAAGCACACGGCCGGCTCCGCCGCCGACGAACCGGCGGCCGAGCCGGAGCCGGCCCCCGCCCAGCAGGACGCGCCCGCACCGGGAGCGGGGACCGCCCACCGGCCGGCCCCCGCACCGGACGACCCCGCACCGTGAGGCCCGGCCCGGCCGCAGGGCCGGGGACCCGCAGGCATGGCACGGCGCTGCACGGCACCGCTACGGACACAAGGAAGGGCCCGCACGATGCACGTACCGACCACGCCCGAACCGGTGGGCGCCGACCTGCGCGCCTGGCTGGACCGGCTGGCCGCCACCGACCGGCTCACCCGCATCCGCCCCGGCGCCGACCTGCGCTTCGGGGTGGCCGGTGTCGCCAACCGGCTCGACGGCACCAGCGCGACCGTCTTCGACCGGCCCGGCGGCCACCCGGTCCCGGTGATCTCGGGCCTGCTGTCGCGGCGCGCCTGGATGGCCGAGGCCATGGGCACCGACGAGCACCACCTGGTCGAACGGTTCCAGGAGGCCTGCCGGTCGCCCGTGCCCTGGCGCGAAACCACCGAGGCGCCGTGCCAGCAGACCGTGCACGACCGGGTCGACCTGCGCGAACTGCTGCCCGTGCCCACCCACAACGAGCACGACCACGGCGCCTACATCACTGCCGGGCTGCTGATCACCCGCCAACCCGGGACCGGCGTGCAGAACGTCTCCATCCACCGGTTGCAGGTCAGCGGCCCCGACCGGTTGGGCGCCCTGCTGCTGCCGCGCCACGCCCACGCGTTCTTTGCCGAGCAGGAGGCCGCAGGCGCCGACCTGGACGTGGCCGTCGCCATCGGCACCGACCCGCTGACGCTCATGGCATCGCAGGCGGTGGTGCCCATCGGCCACGACGAACTGGAGATCTCCGGTGCGCTGCGCGGCGCGCCGCTGCCGGTGGCCAAGTGCCGCACGAACGAGGTGCGGGTGCCCGCAGGCGCGGAGATCGTGTTGGAGGGCCGCCTGCTGGCGGGGGTCCGCGAACCCGAAGGACCGTTCGGCGAGTTCCCCCAGTACTACGGCGAGCGCGCCGAACGCCACGTCATCGAGGTTTCGGCGGTCACCACGCGGCGGCGGCCGCTGTACCACACCATCGTCGGCGGCGGCCTGGAACACCTGCTGCTGGGCGGGATCCCGCGCGAGGGGTCGCTGCTGTCGCACCTGCGGCGCAGTTTCCCCTGTGTGCGCGCCGTGCACCTGAGCCCCGGCGGCGTCTGCCGCTACCACCTGTACGTGCAGGTGGCCGACCCCGCGCCCGGCGAGGTCACCAACCTGATCCTCGCGGCGCTGTCGAGCCACTACGACATCAAGCACGCCACCGCGGTGGACACCGATGTAGACCTTTTCCGCCCCGAAGAGGTGGAATGGGCGGTGGCGACCCGGTTCCAGGCCGACCGCGACCTCGTGGTCGTCGGCGGCGCCCAGGGCTCCAAGCTCGACCCCTCAACCGCCGAGGGTGTCGGCGCGAAGATGGGCCTCGACGCGACCGTCCCGCCGGGCTCGGCCGGGATGCGCTTCACCCGCATCCGCGTCCCGGGCGAGGACGACCACGACATCGCCGCACTCACCCACCCGGAACCGGACTGGCGCGGGCCCGCTGCGGGCGGCGGCGCCGGTCCCGCGGCCGCCGAGTGACGGCGCCGCCCGGCCCGCTTCGTGAAGGAGGCCGTTGTGGAATTGCGGCAGTTGACCTATTTCGTGTGCCTGTACCGCGAGGGCACGGTGACACGCGCGGCCCAGCGGTTGAACATCGTCCAACCGGCGGTGTCCTCCCAGATCGCCAAGTTGGAGAGCGAACTCGGCCAGGTGCTGTTCGAGCGCGGCCCCAAGGGCATGACCCCCACCCGGGCCGGCGAGGAGGCCTACCGGCTGTTCGCGCCGGTGCTCGACGAGATCTCCGCCGCCCGCCGCACGCTGATCGGCGAGCGCGGCAAGGTCGCCGGCCGGGTCAGCGTGGGGCTGATCGCCTCGGCCACCAGCGACGCGCTGTCGCACACGCTCGCCTACTTCGTGGCGCACCATCCCGAGGTCGAGGTGTATGTGACCTCGGGTTACAGCATGGAGCTGGTCGAGAAGGTGCGCGCGGGCGAGCTCGACTGCGCCGTCATCAACCAGAACTTCAGCCAGGATGACCTGCACAGCCGCGAGATCGTCAACGAGGAGCTGGTCGTCACCGCGGCGGCGGACACGGTGCTGCCCGCGCCCTCGCCGGTGCCGCTGCACGCCCTGAGCGGGCTGCGGCTGGTGCTGCCGTCGCGGCGGCACGGGCTGCGCATCGCGATCGAGGACGTGCTGGGCGGCCACGCGGTCGAGGTCCGGCCGCGGCTGGAGGTCGACGACATGGGTGTCATCGCCGATCTGGTCGGGCGCACCGACCACGTCTCGGTGCTGCCCGCGGCCCTGGTGCAGCGCGGCCTGCGGGAGGGGGCGCTGCGGGTCCACCCGCTGGCGCCGCCGGGGATCTTCCGGCGGATGATCTGCGTGCGCGACCGCCGCCGCCCGGTGTCGGCGGCCGAGTTCGCGTTCATCGACGTGCTCGCGCGGCGCCTGGCCGAGCTGACCGACGCGACAACCTCGGTCTCGCTGGCCGGGCCGGCAACGGAGGACGACGATGTCCGGCACTGACCGCCCCGACCGGCTGATCGTGGGCATCACCGGCGCCTCGGGCATGGTCTACGGGATCAGGATGCTGCAGCTGCTGCGGGACACCCCGGTGCAGACCCATCTGGTGGTCACCAAATCCGCCCGGATGACGCTCGCCTACGAGACCGACATGTCCTTCACCGACCTGTGCGCCCTGGCCGATGTGCACCACACCAACGCCGATCTGGGCGCCGCGATCTCCAGCGGGTCGTTCCGCACCACGGGCATGGTCGTGGCGCCGTGCTCGGTCAAGTCGATGTCGGAGATCGCCTCGGGGGTCACTTCGACACTGCTCACCCGCGCCGCCGACGTGGTGCTCAAGGAGCAGCGCAAGCTGGTGCTGATGGTCCGCGAAACCCCGCTGCACCGCAACCACCTGCGCACGATGGCCGAGCTCAGCGAGTTGGGCGCGGTGATAGCGCCGCCGGTGCCGGCGTTCTACGCGCGCCCGGCGTCGCTGGCGGAGATGGTCGACCACACCGTGGGCCGGGTACTCGACCTGTTCGGCATCGAGGTGGGCGCGGTGCACCGGTGGGGCGGGACCGCGGGCGGCGCTGCGGACGGTGCCGCCGAGGGCCGCGGCACCGGCTGAACGGGTTCGCGGGTGCGGGCGCGCGTGCCCGCACCCGCAAGCACCGGTCGTCCGGGTGACCTGGGCCGACCGGCCGGCCGCGCTACTCCGTCCGCTCGGCGGACTGCGCAGGCACCCCGGGGTCCGGGGCCCCGTCCTTGCCGTCTGCGTCCGCTGTTTTCTCCGAGTCCTCCGCGTCCTCCGCGTCCTCCGCGTTCTCGCCCTCCGGCTGCTGCTGGGCGCGGTTGCGGAAATGGCCGGTCTCCAGGACCAGCGACACCACCACACCGCCCACCAGCGCCCAGAACGGCGCGGAGATACCGAACGCCGTCACACCGCTCATCGCGATCGCCAGCGCAAAGAACGCGCCGATCTGGAACCGCCCGCTGGAGAACGACCGCTGCAGCGCGTTCACCAGCACCGCCACCATTGCCAACCCCGCCACCGCGGAGATCAGCTGCGGGGGCAGCGCGGTGACCAGCCCCACGGCCGCACCGGCGAGCACGCCGAACGCAACGAACAGCACACCGTTGAGCACGGCCGCGACGTAGCGGCCCGCTCGCTTCCCGCTTTCCGGCGACGCGCAGATGGCGGTCATCGGGCCGGCGATGTTGGCGCTGTGCGCGCCGAACGGGGCCGCCAGCAGCCCCATGACACCGCTGGTGATGGTCATGGCGTTCATCGGCGGCCGGTACCTCTCGGTGATCAGCACCCCGATGGCCTGCGCGTTCTCCGCGCCGACGACCAGGACCGCCAACGGCACGGCCACCGCAAGCACCGCCCCGGCGTCGAAGACGGGCAGGACCGGCTGCGGCGCGGTCAGCGCCACGTCCGACGCCGGCGCGCCGAAGGCACCGGTCGCCGCGGCCGCGATCGCGCCGCACACCAGCGCGGCGATCACCCCGGGGATACGGGGCAGAAACCGGGTGGACAGCAGGAAGCCCGCGACCGCCGCCGCCACGATCCAGGGCGCCTCGCTCCCGGCGTCGAGCACCCCGATCGCGAAGTCGATGAGTGCACCGGCGATCATCGCCATGATGATGGGCAGCGGCAGCCACGACATCACCCGCCGGACCGCGCCGCTGAGCCCCAGGACCAGCACGAGCAGGCCGGCCACCACGTAGGCGCCGACCATCTCGGCGAGCGAGTGCGCGCCCAGCGCGTCCACGGCCAGCACGGCGCCGGGGATGCTGTAGGCGCCGACGATGGGTTGGCGGTAGTAGGTGGCCAGCACCAGGCTGACCAGCCCGCCGAACACGTAGACACCGAAGATCCAGCTTGCCGTCTGCGCGGGGCCGAGCCCGTTGGCGGCGGCGCCGTCGATGATGATCAGCGCCGGCCCGGTGCAGCCGAAGATGGCGGCGACCAGGGCGCTGCTCGCGGCGGCCACCGACAGATTGCCGCCGAACGCGCGCGGGCCGCGCCGCCCCGGCGGGCCCGGCTCGATGAGGCGCCGGCGGTTGGCGCGCGGCGCCTGCGCGCCCGCTGCTGCTGCGGTCATGGCCGTCCTCCCTTCCCGCGGTGCGCGGGGCCGTCTGTGTCGCCTGCCGCGCCCGATCCGGTGCGGCGCGCGGTGATGCGGGCGATCAGGGCCCGCACCCGGCCGCGCAGCGCATGGACCATCAGGCCCAGCGCGCTGGGTGCCGACGCCGCGCGGACCGGGGCGCCGCCGGTGGCCGCGGCCTGTTCCAGCGCCTCGGTGAACTGCTCGAACATGCGGCGGCTGATGTCGCCCGCCAGGGCCCGGCCGAACTGGGCGATGCGGCCGGTGAGGTAGACGTCGGCGACGGCGCGCAGCCGCATACCGGTCTCGGTGGGTTCGGCGGTCAGCACCACGTCGCCCTGGGTGCGGGCACCGCCGGTATCCTGACCCTGGGCGACGACGTGCAGCCGCCCGCGGTCGCGGTCGCTTTCCAGTACGTGGGCCACACCGGTGAACGAGAGCTTCACGGGCCCGGCCGCCACCCGGGCGCGCCCGGCGTAGCGGTCGGGGCCGAGTTCGCCGGTGAGTTCGGCGCCCGGCAGGCAGCGCGCAAGGGTGTGCACGTCCTCCAGCACCCGCCACAGCCGGTCCTCGGTGACCGCCGGTTCGCTGGTGATCTCGACGGACACGGTCGGGTCGGAGTCCGGCAGTTCGATGGCGGTATCGCTGTCGGCGGCGGGTGCCGCGGCGGCCTGGTCGGTGCCCGGTGCGCCGGGCAGCGGGCCCGAGCCTGCGCCGCCGCGCCCGGTCAGCACCCGCTGAGCGCAGTTCGTCGGGGCGGGCGGGCCGTCGGGGTGCTCGTGGGCGGTCTCGGCGACCGCGGTGACGATGTTGCGGTAGCCGGTGCACCGGCAGATGACCCCGGACAGTTTTTCGGGCAGGTCCTCTTCGGCGACTCCGGGCTCGTGGGAGAGCAGGTCGTATGAGCTCATCAGGAACCCGGGCGTGCAGAAACCGCACTGCAGGGCGTGGTTGCGGCCGAACGCGGCCTGCAGCGGGTGCAGGTCGTTGGGGCGGCCCAGGCCTTCGACGGTCACCACTTCGGACCCGTCGAGCTGGCAGGCCAGCAGCAGGCAGGCGCGCGCCGCGTCGCCGTCGACCAGCACCGTGCACATGCCGCAGACCCCGTGTTCGCAGCCGGTGTGGGTGCCGGTCAGGCCCAGGCGTTCCCGCAGCGCGTCCAGCAGGGTCAGCCGGGCCGGGACCCGCAGGTCGACGGCCGTTCCGTTGACGGTCATGCGGACATCGACATCGTCGCCCGCCGCTGCGCGGACGGGGCGGGGCCCGGGGGCGGCGCCCGCCGCTGCGGCGGGGTCGGATTCGGCGATACTCATGTGCGCACCTCCGCGGGGCCGCGCACGGCGCGGCGGTAGGCCCTGACCAGTTCGCGGGCTGCCAGGGTGGCGAACAGGCGTTTGCGGTAGCCCGGTGAACCGTGGGAGTCGCCGGCGGTGTCGACCACGTCGGCGGCCAGTTCGCCCATCGGCTCGGCCAGCCGGGCGGCGGCCTGAGTCTCGGTGCCCGCGCCGGGGTCGGCGGCGGCCAGTGCCGCGGCGGTGTCGCGGGTGACCGGGCGGTCGGATACCCCGAAGGCGGTGACCTTGGCCGCGGCGGGTGCGGGTCCGGCACCGCTGCCGGACTCCGCGCCCGGCGCCGACACGTGCACGGCGACCCCGGCCAGCGCGAAGTCGCCGTGTCTGCGGGCGACCTCGGCGAACCCGAAGCCGTCGCCGGCGGCGGCGCGCGGCAGCCGCACCGAACGCAGCACTTCGGCGGGGCCGAGCGCGGTGGTCATGGCGCCGGTGAAGAAGTCGCGCGCGGCAACGTCGCGGTCCCCGTTGGGGCCGGCGATGGTGAGCACACCGTCCAGGCAGCACGCGACCGCGGGGAGTTCGGCGGCCGGGTCGGCGTGGGCGAGGCTGCCGCACACGGTGCCCCTGCTGCGCAGTTCGCGGTGGCCCACCCACGGCAGGGCCATGCCCAGCAGCGGGACGCCGGCGCCGCGCGGCTCGCGCTCCAGCCTGCGCTGGCGCGCGGTCGCGCCGATGCGCAGGTACCCGTCCTCCTCGGTCACTTCGGCGAGCTCGGCGATCGCATTGACGTCGACGAGGGTCTCGGGCCGGGCCAGCCGCATCGCCAGCACCGGCATCAGCGACTGCCCTCCGGCGATGACCTTGCCGCCGCCGTCAGCGGTGGCCAGCTCGGCCACCGCATCGGCAACGCGGCCGGGGCGGACGTAGTCGAACGGAGCCGGTTTCATGGCCGCGGCTCACCTCCCTTGGAAACGCGGTGCCCGCTTCTCGTTGAAAGCGGCCACCCCTTCGGCGAAGTCGCTGCTGGAGCGCAGCATCGCGTAGGCCTTGCGCTCCAGTTCGATACCGCTGTACAGCGGGGCGTCGGTGCCCTTGTCCAGCACCTCCTTGGCGGTGCGGGCCGCCATCGGCGAGAAACCGAGCAGTTTGGCCACCAGGTCCTCGGTGGCGTCCTGCAGCGCCTGGGCGTCGGGGTGCAGTTCGGCGACCAGGCCCCAGTCGGCGGCCTGCTGCCCGGTGATGCGCTCGGCGGTGAGGATGTGGTACTTGGCGCGCGAGAGCCCGATCAGCCGCGCGAGGCGCTGAGTGCCGCCCGAACCCGGGATCATGCCCAGGCGCATCTCGGGCAGCGCGAAGCGGCTGCGTTCGGTGGCCAGCCGGATGTCGCAGGACAGGGCCAGTTCCAGGCCCACGCCGAAGCAGTAGCCGTCGACCGCGCACACGACCGGTTTGCCGCTGCGGGCGGGTGCGGTGACGTTGTGTCCGAGGTCGGTGAAGTCGACCGGGTCGACCTCCATGAACCCGGCGATGTCGCCGCCCGAGGAGAAGTGGTCGCCTTCGGCCTGGACGACGACCGCCTGGACCCGGTCGTCGGCGTCGATCTCGGCGAACCGGTCGGCCATGACCTGGCGGGTTTCCCAGGTGATGATGTTGTACTGGCCGTGGTCCAGGGTCAGGTAGGCCACCCGGCCGTCGTGGCCGTGGTGCAGCCGGATCTCGCCTCCGGTGAGCGGCATGGCGTGGTTTCCCTTCTGGTGGGTGCCGGTGGTTCCGGCGGGCGGGTCTGGGCGAGCGCGGCTGGCTAGCGGTCGACCGGGGCGGCGGGGTCGGCCTCCAGCAGCCGGTGCACGACATCGCCGTGCAGCGGCAGGGAGTCGATCCGCACGCCGTGCGGCGACAGCGCGTCGGCGACCGCGTTGGCAATGGCGGCGGGCAGGCTCATGCTGCTGCCTTCACCGCACCCTTTGGCGCCCAGCCGGGTCAGCGGCGACGGGGTCTGCATGTGGTCGCTGTGCAGCCGGTAGCCGGCTTCGGCGCTGGTGGGGCACAGGTAGTCCATGAACGTGGCCGCCGTGGGCTGGCCGGCGTCGGTGTAGCGCAGCTCCTCGTAGAGCGCGCCGCCGAGGCCGTGGGCGAGCGCGCCGTGCACCTGGCCTTCGAGCATGACGGGGTCGATGATGGTTCCGGCGTCGTGCACGGTGTAGACGTCGGTCAGCTCGATCTGCCGGGTCTCGGGGTCGATGCGCACCACCGCCAGCTCGGCGACGAACCCGTAGCACAGGCTGGAGTTGATGCGGTCGTCGCGGCCGGCGGCCTTCGACTCGGGCGGGGTGAACGCCGCTTCCTCGTAGAGGCGGGCCGAGACTCCCTCGGGCAGGGCGCCGGGGTCCCAGTGCACCAGCCCGGCGGCGTGGCGGAACTCCACCGCCTGCTCGGGTTCGGCGCGCACCCGCACCTGCCCGCCGGCCAGCTCCAGGTCGTCGGGGTCGGCCTCCAGCAGCACCGCGCCCGCCGCGCGCACGGTGGCGGCGACCCGCTCGGCCGCCTCCACGAGTGCGCTGCTCAGCAGCGGGGCGAAACGCGACGAGTAGCTGCCGGAACTCACCGTCCACGGCGTGGTGGCCGTGTCCATTTCCACCATCGGGCGCACCCGGTCCAGCGGCAGCCCCAGCCGGTCGGCGACGACCTTGCGGGCGGCGGTGGCGTGGCCCTGGCCCTGCGGCACCGTGCCCAGCAGCACCGAGACGGTGCCGTTGACGTCGACGCTGACGCGCACGTGCTCGGTCGACCCGGATTTGCCGCGTCCGCGCTGCTCGGCGGGTGTCGCCAGCCCCACGTAGCCGATGTTGGTGGCCGAAGGGTCGACGATCGCGGCCATCCCGATACCGAGGTACTCCCCGTTCTCCCGGGCCTGGCGGCGGCGCTCGCACAGCGCCTGGTAGTCGGCGTTCTTCAGCAGCAGCTCAAAGGCGCCGGGGTAGTCGCCGGAGTCGTAGACGCCGCCTGTGGGCGTGGCGTAGGGCAGCGCGTCGGCGGGCAGCAGGTTGCGGCGGCGCATCTCGGCCGGGTCGACACCCAGCTGCGCGGCGGTCTCGTCGACCAGCCGCTCCAACCCGAAGTAGAGCTGCTGGCCGCCGAACCCGCGGTTCAGCCCGGTCGGGGTCTTGTTGGTGACCACGGCGCGGGAGCGCAGGTGCACCGCCTCGATGCCGTAGGCGCCGGTGATGTTGCCGAAGCAGCGGTACAGGGTGCTGGGTTCGGGCGGCCGCAGGTAGGCGCCGACGTTGTCGACCAGGTCGACGCGCAGCGCCCGGATGCGGGCGTCGGCGCCGACCGCGGCCTCGAAGACCATGTCGCGGTCCGAACCCGCCGAACTGGCCAGCAGGTGCTCGCCCCGGTCCTCGGTCCAGCGCACCGGGTGGCCGGCGTGCCTGCTGGCCAGCGCCAGCAGCGCGACGTAGGGGTAGATGCCGGCCTTGATGCCGAAGCTGCCCCCGTTGTCGGCGGGCACGACCAGCCGGATGCGCGAGGCCGGCACGCCGATCGCGCCGGCGAGGACCGGAACCATGGAGAACGGGCCGTGGAAGTTCGCCCAGGCGGTGACGGCGGGACCGTCGGCCTCATCGCGCCATTCGGCGATGACCGAGTAGCACTCCATGGGGGTCGAGGAGTAGCGCGGGAACGAGTACTCGCGGCGCACGACGTGCTCGGCGCGGGCGAACTCCCCGTCGACGTCGCCGAAGGTGAACTCGCGGTCGGTGGCGACGTTGGTTCCGGCCGCCTCGTGCAGCAGCGGCGCGCCGGCGGCCATGGCCGGGGCGGTGTCGACAACTGCGGGCAGCGGCTCGTAGTCGATGTCGACCAGTTCGGCGGCGTCCTCTGCGGCGTAGCGGTCGGCGGCCACCACGATCGCGACGGGTTCGCCCACGAACCGGACCTTGTCGGTGCCGGTCGGGTAGTAGTCCATGGGCGTCTTCAGCGACAGCGGGAACGGCCGCAGCGCGGCGGTGACCTCGTCGGGGCCCACGACCGCGGCGACGCCCGGGTGCGCCCGCGCCCGGCTCAGGTCGGCGCCGCGGATGCGGGCGTGCGGGTGGTTGCTGCGCACGATCGCGGCGGTGAGCGTGCCCGGCAGCGGGTCGATGTCGTCCATGAACCGGCCCTGGCCGCACAGCAGCGGCGGGTCCTCCACGCGCGCGGTGGTCTGGTCGGCGGCCTGCGCGGGAGCGGTGGGTTCGGTGGCCCCGGTGGGCTGGTCGGCGGCCGGTGCCGCCGGGGTCTGTGCCGGCATTGTTCAGCGCCCCCTTTCGGTACTGGCCTCGGCCAGCGGCTGGAAGTCGCCCGCGGTGAGCCGGCGGCGCAGGATCTTGCCGACGGCGGACTTGGGGATCTCGGTGACCGCCACGACCCGCTTGGGGCGTTTGAGCGACGCCAGCCCCGAGGATTCGCGCAGGTAGCGGACGACCTCGTCGACGGCGCGCTGCGGCGGCGTACCGGCTGCGGCAACGAAGAACGCGGTGGCGGCCTGGCCCCAGCGGTCGTCGGGCAGGCCCACGACCGCGACGTCGGTGATCGTGGGGCAGCGGATCAGCGCGTCCTCGATCTCGTCGGGGTAGATGTTCTCGCCGCCGGAGTTGATCATGTCGTCCACCCGGCCGCTGACCCACAGGTCGCCGTCGGCGTCCTCAACGGCGAGGTCGCCGGGGAAGTACCAGCCGCCGCGGATGGTGGCGGCGTCGGCGTCGGGCCGCTGCCAGTACCCGCCGAACGCCTCGGGGTTGGCCATGCTGACCGCGATCTGCCCGGTCTCCCCCGGCTCCACCGTGTCGTCGGCGGAGGCCCCCGGAGTGGGGGAGACCAGGCGCACGCGGCCGAACACCCCGGCCCGCCCGGCCGATCCGGGCTTGGCCGCGACATCGGGGCCGATGGTGAACGTGTAGATCTCGGTGCTGCCGAAGTGGTTCACGAAGGAGCCGGGTTCCAGCGCCTCGGCGAGGCCCTGGGCCAGCGCCGGGGTCATCGCCGCGCCGGCGTAGGCCAGGTTGCGCACAGTGCGCGCCTCGTGCAGGCGGCCGGTGCGCAGCAGGCTCCAGTAGACGGTGGGCACCAGGTAGAGGGAGTCGATGCGCTCGGTGCGGATCAGCTCCAGGGACTCCTCTGCGTCGAACCGCACCTGCGGCACCCAGGTGCCCGCGCCGACGATGGCGGCCAGCAGCGTCCGCAGGCCCATGGTGTGGAACATCGGCATGGCGCCCAGGGTGCGGCTGAACGGGCCCAGGCGGGTCTGCAGCAGATGGGCGACTGCGGCGCTGTGCTCGGCGTGGTGGGTGCGCGGCACACCTTTGGGCCGCCCGGTGGTGCCCGAGGTGTAGAGCATGACGCTGTAGTCGCCGTCGCGCACCGCAACACCGAGAGGGCCGTCGGGCTGCGCGAGCGCCAGATGCTCGACCGTGCCCGCCGGCGGGTGTGCGCCCGGGGCTTCGCCGCCGCCGGAACGCAGGCGCGGAACCCCGGTTTTGGCGGCGGCACCGGCCGCATCGGCCGCGGCGTCGGTGGTGGCGTCGGTCACCAACAGGACCGGGCGCGCGTCGTCGAGGCAGTACGCCAGTTCGTCGGCGCCGAGGCGGAACGACAGCGGAACCGACACCGCCCCGAGCTTCTGGACGGCCAGGTGCAGGCTGGCGAGCGGCTCACTTCCGGACGTGAACAGCGCGACCCGGTCGCCGTGGCGTGCGCCGTGCGCTGCAAGGACGCGCGCGATCCGGTTCGTGCGGGCGTCCCATTCGCGATGGGTGAGCGGAGCTGGACCGCCCACCGCCCGCCGGTGCGGATAACGCTCGGCAGTCCAGCTCTGCACCGTTCCGAGGTCCATGACCCCCTCCTACAACTTCGCCCACAAACCGTATGAAACAGATCATACTTTTCAGATGATCGCCAACGTACGGTAAGCTCCGGAGAGTGTCAACACCGCGCCTTTCGACGACCTCCTATGTCGTGCTCGGGATGATCGCCATGCGCGGCCCCTCGACCTCCTACGACCTCAAGCGCGCGATCGGCCACTCGGTCGGCTACTTCTGGCACTTCCCGCATGCCCAGCTCTACTCCGAGCCCAAGCGGCTGGAGGACCTGGGACTACTGGAGTCCGAGGAAGAGGAATCGGGCCGGCGCCGCCGCACCTACTCGGTCACCGAGGCCGGCCGCACGGCGCTGCGGAGCTGGCTGGGCGAGCCCACTGAGCAGCACTTCGAACTCCGCGACATCGCCGAGATCAAACTCTTTTTCAACGAGTTCGCCGCTCCCCGCGACATCGCCCGGCTCGCCACCGACCAGCTGCGCCAGCACCGCGAACGCATCCGCGAGTACGAACAGATGCAGGAGCGCTTCGGCGGCCGCCCCGATGTCGCAGCCCGGATGGTCCCGCTGCGCCTGGGGCTGGAACTGGAACACGCGGCGCTCAACTTCTGGCAGACCATCAGCGCCGAAATCGAGGCCGGCAAGCCGCCCTTCGACACCGGCGCCGCACAGGAGGACCAGGACGCACCCCGGGACGGCGCCGAAAGCGGAAACGCGGGCGGGCTCCAGGGCTGACCAGCTTGAACCGCCCGGACCGCCCCGCCGGCGGCGCTCGGCGGGAACCCCGGGATGCCCAGGGCTCCCGCCGGTCTCAGCGGGCGAACTTCGCGATGGCCGCCGGGGTGACCGGGGTGAAGAAGTTGACGAGGTTGCCGTCGGGGTCGCGGAACAGCAGCGACCGGTTGCCCCAGGGCAGGGTGGTGGGCTCGTTGACGAACTCGGTGACGGTACCGGCCAGGTCCTCGTACACGCGATCGACGTCGTCGACGCGGAACTCGATGATCACGCTGCGGTTGTCGGCCGGTTGTGCAGACCCGGGCGCGAACAGCGGGACGGTGCGGGTGCTTCCGATCGCGAGCGTGGCGCCGGGGGCCGCAAGTTCGGCGAAGTCCTCAGTAGCCCAAGCCGCCGCCACCCCGGTGACCTGCTCGTAGAAGCCGACGAGGCGCGCGATGTCGCCGGTGATGACGCGGATCGAAGCGATGTCCATGGTGCTCTCCCCAATATCCGGTGCGGGTGTGCCGTGCAGGCATTGCGCACCGCACGCTAGGACGGATACTGGACAGAACCGGTCCACTATTCGCCACCGATCGCGTTAACCTCGATCTTTCGTGAGGCTGCGGCGTCGAAGTGAAGGACCCGGCCCTGTCTCACGAG
>NZ_BAAGYZ010000133.1:0-20063 GCF_054778995.1 Streptomonospora sediminis | reverse complement strand
TGGCCGTCGAAGAACAGTTCTACCTGCTGTGGCCGCTGCTGTTCATCGGCTGGACCGCGCTGCCCATCCGCCGCCGCACGACGGTGGTGGCGCTGGCGGCCACGCTGGCCGTGGTCGCGGTTTCGCTGGTGGTATCGGTCGTGCAGACCGCGGACTCCCCCCAGCCCGCCTACTTCCTGCCGCAGACCCGCATGTGGGAACTCGCGGTGGGCGGCGCACTGGCCGTCGCGCTCACCCGCTACGGCATCCGGGCGGCGTGGATGCGTTGGTGCCTGGGCTGGGCGGGCCTGGCCGCCATCGGCGCCGCCGCCTGGTACTACAGCGACTCCACCCCGTTCCCGGGCATTGCGGCGGCGCTGCCGGTGCTGGGCGCGGCGGCCGTCATCGCCGCCGGCGAGCACCATCCGCGCTACTCCGCCTACGGGCTGCTCTCCAGCGCGCCGGCGCGCTTCGGCGGCGACCTCTCCTATGCGCTGTACCTGTGGCACTGGCCGGTCATCGTCTTCCTGCTCAGCCTCACCGAGTCCGACAGCCTCTCGCTGCTGTCGGGGATCGCGGCCGTGGTGCTGTCGCTGCTGCTGGCGTGGGGCACCAAGGTCGCCGTCGAAGACCCGGTGCGCCGCCTGGGGCTGCTGGTCTCCGGGCGCCGCGCCGCCGCCTTCGCCGTGGTCTCGGCGCTGGTGGTGGGGCTGCTCGCCGCGGGCCAGTTCGCCCGTTACGAGTGGCTGCGCAACACCGAGTTCGACCCCGTGCAGCACGTCGGCCCCGCAGCTCTGGGCACCACCGACCCCATGGGCTCGCCCGATGTGCCCATCTACCCGTCTCCGGTGGCCGCGGGCGACGACCTCCCCGATGTCTACGACGACTGCCAGGCGTCGCCGCGCCTCACGACCCTGCAGTCCTGCGTCTACGGGCCCGAGGACGCCGATACCACTGTCGCCGTTGCAGGCGACTCCCACGCCGCCCAGTGGGTTCCCGCGCTGCGCAAGATCGCCGAACAGCAGGACTGGCGGCTGCACGTCTTCGCCAAGTCCTCCTGCGCCTTCACCTCCACGCCGCTCGAACGCGGCGGCAAGGAGTACGAGGAATGCACCGAGTGGAACCAGACCGTGCTGGACAAGCTCACCAACCAGATCGAACCCGACCTGGTGTTCACCAGCTCCAGCGTCGGCTCCGACGCAGCGGGGTCGGCCACCGAGTCCGAGAGCGACCTCGACATCGCCGCCGGCATGAACGAGCTGTGGGGGCCGCTTGAGGACTCCGGCAGCCACGTGGTGGCCATTCGCGACACCCCCCGGATGGAGCAGCGCCTGCCCGACTGCGTGTCCCGCCACTCCGGCGACCCCATCCAGTGCGCCCGGCCCAGTGGCGAGGCGTTCGGAGACCAGGATCCCCAGGTGCTCGCCGCGGCGAACGATCCCGACACCGACCTTGTCGACCTCACCGGCGACTTCTGCCAGGGCGACACCTGCCTGCCGGTGATCGGCAACGTCATGGTCTACCGCGATAGCGCGCACATCACCGCCACTTACTCCGAACTGCTCGCCCCCGCCCTGAAACAGGCCATCGGCGACACTGTCGACGAACTCTGAGGGCGCACGCTGAGGGCGGGCCGGGCACTGCGGGCCGCGCCGCGGTGCCGCCGCGGGACCGAGCGCGGCGGTGCCGCGGCGGTCCCGCAGCGGCGGCGGTTACTCCCGGGCGGGTGCCGCGGGGCGGCCGTAGGACATCCGGCGCAGGAACCACTCGGCCGGCCCCCGGCGGAACCCGGCGCGGCGCATGGCGTCGGCCGCGACAACCGTGGCCAGCCACACCCCCGCACCCAGGGCCACGCCCTGCGCGTCGCTCAGCGCGGGCCCGATACCCAGCGCATAGGGCGGGATCAGGATGGCCCAGGCCACCGACTGCAGCAGGTAGGAGGTCATCGAGCGCTGCCCGGTCGCCGCGAGTGCCCGCACCACCGGCCCGCGCCGCTGGTCGCTGCGCCGGTTGATCCGCAGCGCGATCAGCGCAATCACCGCCGCGTAACCGAAGCCGCCCGCGTAGCCGGTGAGCAGGTGCCCCCAGAAGACCGCCGCGGTCACCGCCGGTGCGGCGTCCCACACCTCGACGTTGATCAGCGCGTGCGGAATCCCGCCGAGCACCGCCGCGGCGATGCCCCACACCGCGACCCGCCGCAGCAAGGGCAGGTGGTGCTCCGGCTCCTCCAGCAGCCTGCGCCGCGCGGCCCAGACCCCCACCAGGAACGGGAAGACCGAGATCGCCACCATCAGCGGCAGGAAGAACGGCAGCATCGCCACCCGCATCAGCACATCGGTCAGCCAGGTGAGGTCGTCGCCGGCGCCCTGCTGCGCCGCCGAGAACAGCAGGTTGGAGACCACCGCATAGACCAGGCTGCCGACCGCCATCCATGCGAAGGCGTGGGTGAGCAGCCGCCGGTCGCCCATCCGCACAACGGCGGCGAAAACCAGCGCGATCAGCCCGTAGACGGCGATGATGTCGCCGTAGAAGAGCAGGGCGGTGTGCGCGACACCGATGGCCAGCATCCAGCGGCCGCGGCGGCGCAGCAGGCTGCGCACCCACGGCCACTCGTGCCCTTCGGCCGTGCGCCGCAGGTAGATCTGCGCGAGGCCGTAGCCGAAGAGCGCGGCGAACATCGGATACCCGCGGTTCTCGCCGAACAGCGCCATTAGCGCGGTGGCGGCGATGTCCAGCGACCCGTCGAGCGAGAAGCCGTCGCCGCTGATGGCGTTGCGGAACATGTGGGCGTGCACGGTTGCAATGACGAGCAGCATGAACCCCCGGGCGAGGTCGGGGGCCAGGGAACGCTGCGCTTCGGGAAGCGCGTCGGGTCGGGTCCGCGGCGGCGGCTCGCTGCGGTCGGCGGTGTGTTGCGACATGGTGCGGTCCTTTGGGCTTACGGTCCTCTGGTCTCAGGTCCGTCGGTCCGGGTGGCGGGCCGGGTAGCATTGGCTACGACGGCGTATCTAATGTCCAATATAAGCTACGATGCCGTTTCTAAGGAAGTGCTGCAGGGTGCGTGACCAGAACCGGACGACCGACCCCGGCGAACCCCGGCCTGCCCGGCGGCGGCGCGGAGCGGAGCTGGAAGAGGCCATCTACACGGCGGCGCTGGAGGAAGCCGGGGAACTCGGCCTGGCGCGGGCCAGCATGGAGGGCATCGCCCGTCGGGCGGGCACCGCCAAGACGTCGCTGTACCGGCGCTGGTCCACACCCGAGGAGATCGTCATCCGGGCGCTCTACCGCATCTACCCGGTCGAACAGCCCTCCCCGGGCGCCGACGACCTGCGCGGCGACCTCATCGCCGCACTCAAGCTGATGCGCGACGGCCTGATGGAGCCGTTGTTCGGAAAGGCGATGCGGTCCGTCATCGAAGAGGCCCAGCGCCGCCCCGAGCTGCACGAACGTGTCTACAAAGAGGTCTTCGACCCCCGCGGCGGCCGCTTCACCCGCACCGTCCTGCAGCACTACGCCGAGCACGGCCACATCGACCCCGCCCGGGTGACCCCCGTCGTTGTCGACCTCGGCGAGGCGCTGATGCTCAAGTACCCCCTCGACAACCTGGAGATCCCCGACGATGCCTACATCGCCGCCATAGTCGACCAGGCCATCCTCCCGGCCATCGGCCACACCCCGGCACAAGGGGCGGCGGACGACTAGGCCCTGTTTAATAGCCCTGATCGATCGGGACTGCCCGCATACCGGTGCCCTGTGCAGCAGCGAGGCCCCCGGGCGCGGACCGATCACCCCTGAAGAAGCCGACCCGCACCCGGGCACCGGTGGCGGCCCGGCCATGGCGGCCGGTGCGTCCGGGGACCAGGGCGGACACGGGCCCGCTCGGCGGCCTTGCCCGCTGCCGGCAACAGGTGGCCTGGGGCTGAAAAGCAGCGGCAACGTCCGCGGGCGACCCGGGGGCGCGCGGTCACCGACCGTGCGGAAATGCCCGGAATTCAACGCTGGGACCGGCATTTCCGCATGATCAGCAACGGGAACCCGGCATAACGGGCGCACAGCCACCCTGTAGCCCGACATAACGGACACACGCGCGCCCGCCCGTGCCGACCGCCGCCCTCGGTGCCGCTTTTCCGTGCAGGCCACCCGCCGCCCGGCCGCGGACAAGGCCCCACAGAGGACCCGGGCCGCCCCCTCCGAGTACGAGGGCCACCCGCCCACCCGCCCGGGCCGACCGCCGGCCTCGGCGCCGCTAACACACACTTCCCAAACAGGGCTTAGCGGCGCCCGGCCGTGTTCGGTGGCGGCCCAGCACTGCTCTCGCGGCTGCGTCCTTCCGAGTCCCGGTCGGACCCCGCTGGGGGATGATGGCGGAGCCCGCCGAGTGGGGGCGTGCCCATCGCAGCGCCCGCCCACCGCGGCGCTTCGCGCATCCAGCGGGGGTACACACGAGTGCGCGGCTCACGGCGGATGGATCCACCGGCCACGGCCTACGATGGCTGCGTGCGCAGATCCGACGAATCGGCAGAAAACACCGGGAGTGCCGGCTCCGACGCTGCGCGGTGGGCCCGGTTGGGTGATCGCCGCCGGGGCGGCAGCGGGCCGCAACGCGTTGCCCCGGCGGGATCGTCGCACGCAAGCGGCTGCGGCTGCGGCCGGGAGCAGGGGCGCTGGCGCGGGGCCGGTGCCTTCACCGCGAGGGCCGCTGCGCGGTCGGCGCCATTCCGGCGATGACCACCGCGCCCGGAACCGCGTGCAGGCCCAGCAGGACCAGCATGCTCGCGGTGCCGGCGGCGGAGAACACCGGGCCCAGCAAGGACAGCACCAGCACCGCGGCCGCGACGGCCGTCCAGGTGAGCCCGGGGCGGCGCACCGTCCGTTCCAGCACCGCAAGCAGCGCCCACGCCGCCAACGCGGCGGCGAAGCTCGCCACGGCGATCGGCACCGAGCCGACGGTGGCGATCGCGCCGCCCTGGTAAGCGGTTGGCTCGGCCCCGGCCAGCACGGCCACCGCCCACAGGGCCAGCGACCCGGCCAGCGCCGCGGCGACCGTCACCGCGCGGCGGAGAGCGGGTCGGCGGGTGCCGGCACCCGCGGTTGGGCCGGTGAATGCGGCGGGGGGTTCGGCAGTGAAGGGTTCGACGGTGGGCAGATCGGTGGAGGCGGGCTCGGCGGCGGGGTGTGATCCGGCTCGGGCGGACATTGCGCTCCCTGTGTGGCGTTGTGCGGTGGTGCGGCAGGTGGGAGCCGCCGCCGCACCTCGGCGGCCGGCCGGTCCCATCCCGCCGGCGCTTGACCGCCACCAGGCTCGCGGCCCCGCACCGCCCGGGGCATCGGACGAGCGGCCACACCCACCGCGACCGCCGTCGAGTCGGACATCGACTTTGGTCGGTGTCGGCGCCGGACCCGCCGAAGTTAACCTTGGCCGGTGAACGACGAGGTCAACCCGGTCAGCACGGTCAAGCCGGTCAGCACCCTTCCGGCGGCCGAAACCGAGTGCCGCAGCACCCCCGGCCCGACCGCAGTGGCGGGGGTGGCCGCGGTGTCGGTCGTCCTGGTCGCCGTGACGGTCTGGGCCCGTTACAGCGCGAACCCCGCGCTCGGGCCGCTGCTCCTCGACATTGCAGCCGGTGCCCTCGGCTGCGTGCTGGCGCCGCTGCTGCTGTGGCGACCGGTTCCGGCCGCGCTCGGCCTGGTGGTCCTGGCCGCGTTTTCGCCCGCCGCCACCCCGCCGGCCACCCTCGCGGCGCTGCAGGTGGCGCAGCGCCGACCGCTCCCGCTCGCCGGCGCCGTCGCCGCGGCGGGCGTCGCCGCCCACGCGGTCCAGGGCTGGTGGCAACCCAGCAGCGGGCTGTCCTACGGCTGGTGGCTGGTGCTGATCACCGCCGGGTACGGCGCGATGGTCGGCTGGGGCGCCCTGGCCCGCGCCAACCGGGCACTCGTCGAGTCGCTGCGCGAGCGCGCCCGGCGCGCCGAAGCCGAGCAGGGGCGGCGGGTGGCCGAGGCCCGCATGGCCGAACGCACCCGCATGGCCCGCGAAATGCACGACGTGCTGGCCCACCGGCTCTCCCTGCTGGCCACGTACGCGGGGGCGTTGGAGTACCGGCCGGATTCGCCGCCCGAGCGCCTCGCCCACGCAGCGGGTGTGGTGCGCACCGGTGTCCACCAGGCGCTGGACGAGCTCCGCGAGGTCATCCTGGTGCTGCGCCACGAGGACGCGGCAGAGGGCAATGAGCACGGCCGCGAGCATGGCCGCGAGCACGCGGCGGGCGGCCAACCGCGGTTCGGCGACATCCGGCGGCTTGTCGAGGAGTCCCGCAGCGCAGGGACGCAAGTGCGGCTGGGCGACGGTGCAGCCGCGGCGATCGGCTCGACGGGTCCCGACGACCTCGCCGGCCTTATCGACGCGGCTGACCCCAATCCCGCCACTGATCGAGCGGACCCGAGCGGCCTGCCGGCAGCGGTCGGCCGGACCGCCTACCGGGTGGTGCAGGAGGGCCTGACCAACGCCCGCAAGCACGCCCCCGGCCGCCCGGTCGACGTGGAACTGGCAGGGCGGCCCGGCGAAGCACTGGAGGTCTCCATCGCCAACCCGATCGGGCATGTCGATCATCCGGATGGCGCGACGGAGGAGAAAGCAGGTGCAGGAGTGCCGGCAGCGGAAGAAGTCTTCCGGACAGCAGCGGCAGCCGGCGCACCGGCTGCGGAGGCCATCGACTCCGCCGGAGCCGGGAATGGAGCCGGGAGCGGAGCCGGCAATATGGTCGGCAACACAACCGGCAACGGGCCCGGGAAAGCCGGTGCAGCACCCCGTCCGGTCCCGGGCAGCGGCACGGGCCTCGTCGGCCTGACCGAACGGGTCCGGCTCGCGGGCGGGCGGCTCGACCACGGAGTCAGCGGCGGCCGCTTCCTCCTGCACGCCCGGCTACCATGGCCGGCATGAGCCGTGCGCTGCGGGTCCTCATCGTGGACGACGACGCACTGGTCCGCGGCGGGCTGACCATGATGCTCGACGGCGTCCACGGGATCAGGGTCGTAGGCGAAGCCGCCGACGGCGACAAGGTCACCGCTGCCGCCGACACCCACACCCCCGATGTCGTGCTGATGGACCTGCGGATGCCGCGAGTGGACGGCATCACCGCAACCCGCCGACTGCGCGCCCGGCCGCGCCCGCCCGAAGTGATCGTGCTGACCACCTTCGACACCGACGAGAACATCCTGCACGCGCTGCGCGCCGGCGCCGGAGGCTTCCTACTTAAGGACACCCCGCCACCCGAGATCGTCAACGCGGTCCGCAAGGTCGCCGCCGGCGACCCGATCCTCTCCCCCCGCATCACCCGCCGCCTCATGGACCGCGCCGCCACCCAGGCCGGAGCCCACACCCGCGCCCGCACCGCCCTCGAAGCCCTAAGCCCCCGCGAACACGAAGTCGTCCAATCCATATCCGAGGGCCACCCCAACGCCGAAATCGCCACCCGCCTCCACATGAGCACCGCCACAGTCAAGGCCCACGTCTCCAGCATCCTTACCAAATTAAACCTGGACAACCGCACCCAAATAGCCCTCCTGGCCCACGACGCAGGATTGGTGTGAGTAGACCGAGAGGTTATGTGGACTCAACTCGCTGAGTGAGTTTGGAATGCCAGATAGTTATCTGGCAAGAACTGGGCTATTGGAATCTTGGTATTAAGTCGTCCCGATCGGCTAGTTCACAGCCTTGCCAGCCATCGGGAGATTTCCATACGGTTGCAACGTTTATGCTGTTGAGGAGTCCAACATACCCATTTCCGATATGTTCCGTGAACAAACCAACGAGTCTAGGGCGCTTTGATTGGTCGTGGAGGAAGTAGCTATAGTCAAGAAGCTGTCCGATAGTCTCGCGGGCGGCCTTGGCAGTATTTCCGTTGTAGACCACCTTTGCTTCGACGAGCCATTGTTGGTCGTCTTTATTTAGTACGAGATCTCTGGGGTGTATGTCTCCCGGAGCTTCGAACCCTGCCTGCCTCATATGTGGAACGTATTCAGCTAGCATTGATTCATGGCGACGCTGTTTGATGATTTCGTAACCCTGAAGGCTGGCACGGTAATCAGAAGCGTCCTTTGGGTGGAAGTCGTCAAGTGATTTAAGGTAGAGTTCCTCGATAGGGCTGGTTTGTGCACCAGGGTTGATGGTTAGTGGGTCGGCTCCGCGGGATTCGATTTCACGGCGGATGAGTATGCACTTCTGGTAGATGCTGGAAATTTCCCAAAGGTCAGCACGGAGTTCGCTCTCGTTAGGAAGATTTTTTGTATCGTAGGTACGGGCGATGACGAACCCTGCTTCGTAGTCTCTTTGACGTAGCCCCTTGGAGGCAAGATTCGCCGAATTGTCCCATTTTTGAGTGATCGACTCCGGAAGGGCTGCCCGGATTAGTTCCGCTGACTCGCGTAGGCGTCTTCTTAGCTCTTTTGTCTTATTTTTGTGGGAAGTTTTGTCTAGTTCCTCTCTCAGCCGTGTAACACCGTGATTGATTGCGAGAGTTACAGTCTTTAGGTGCTCAGCATATATATAAAGAGCGTAGAGCCCGTCATAGCTTGTTTTTGTTTCGTCTGGGTCGAAAAACCCGATCCACGGAGTTAATGTCGCGGTACCATCGCCACCCTTTCCATGAATTATAAGTCCAGTCGGGAAATAGTTATTAATGAGGTTTTTGGCGTTCCGAAGTGTGTGTTGGGCAGGCGAGTTTGTTGAAGCTTTTTTGTCGTATGTTGATGCGATTTCCTGCAAATAATCTCGCAGATCCATGTTTTTTTGTTCCTTGTTATCTTGTTTTGTGGGAGAGTTTATGTTCGACAACGTTGCACCGCCCCTGTGGTAGCTCAACAAAACCTTAGCGGTGGATGAGGTTGCCGGCCACCCGGTTCCTGGCCCTGTATAGGCAATAATAAGGCTGGATGGTCATCCCCTCGCTACTCAGTCGCCCGGTGTGATATGGGCTCCACAGCTACTCACAGTGCAGGACGGCGGGATTGTTAAGCGCTGATTGGGCCACGATGTTGACGGTCGGATCCTTGCGCAGCCCCACCGGATATGGTCCTTAGCGCCTGCCTGCTTCCCCCCCAAATAAACGGCAGCCTCACGCCCAGCTTGGGACCGCCCGGCCCGGTTCGTCTAGCCAGAGCAGGTGTTGGCCCTCGGGGTTCACCGTGAGGCCGAATCGGTTCCGTCCGGGGCGGCCGGTGGTGGTCCACCAGTGGTGGGCCGCTTCTACTTCGTGCCATAGGTGGCGGGGGCCGGCCTGTTCTACTCGGGATGAGGTTGCGCCGGGGATGTAGTCCACTGATGCCCACGAGCCCTGGGTGTCGTAGAGCCACAGGGTGTACTCGCCGGAGCCTGCCGGGTCGTGGCGGTCGATTTGGAATAGCTGGGGGACTATCAGGCCGACGGCGAAGCGTGCCGGTGCGCCGAAGTCGAGCAGGTCTTCCGGGGGGAGCGTCGTCTCCGAGGTTTCGGCGGGGATTCGGGTGTCGACGTGGGATCCCCAGCCGCCCAATGGTGCGCGCTGGTCGCGCACCCACATGAACCCCGCGCGGTCCAGTACCCGTCCCGCGGCGGTGCCGTCGGTGCCGACCTGGAGGCGGAGCAGGCCGGTCGAGGCGTAGGGGCTGCCCCATGGGGTGACGATAAGCCCGCCCGGCCGGGTCTGCTCGATCCAGGCGCGGGGGATGCGGCCCACGGCCGCCGTGGAGATGATCCGGTCGAAGGGGGCGCGCGCCGGCGCGCCCTTGGCGCCGTCGCCGCAGATCAGGTGGGGGCGGGCGCCGGTTCTCTCCAGGTTGCGGCGGGCCTCCTGGGCGACCGCTGGGTCGATCTCAACGCTGGTGACGGACTCCGCGCCCAGGCGTGCGGTGAGCAGGCCGGCGTTCCATCCGGTGCCGGTGCCGATTTCCAGCACCCGGTGGCCTTCGGCGGCATCGAGCGCGCGGAGCATACGCAGCACCAGCGAGGGCTGCGACGCCGAACTGGTGGCGGTCCGCCCCCGCCCGCCCGGTGCTGCCGGGCTGCCGTCGTCGACCTGGGTTGCGATGGCGACGTCGGACTCGACGCGCCGGGTCCAGGCCTCCTCGCCATGGCGGACCGCGACGAGGAAGCCGTCCGGATCCGGTAACCAGATGGTCTCGGGAATGAAGGCGCGGCGCGGAGTGCCATCCAACGCCGCTTGCCATCCGTCCGGCACCACCCCAGCTGCGGCGAGCAGATCAGGCAGCGGCGAGGTCACTTGCCGTCGCCGGTCTTTTCTCCCCCGCCGCCGTGTGTGGGCCCCTTCTGGCCATCGTGCTCGGCGGGTGTGCCCTGCCCCTGGTCCTCGCTGTCCGGTTTGCCGTGGCTGCCCATGGTCGCCTCCGCCGTTGCCTTAGGGATCTTCACGAGCACGGTAGTGGGACCACCGTGGTCGGCCATTCAATGTGTCCGTATCTGGACACGGCAAGAGTCTGGCGCCACCTGCGCCACACCTGCGACACCGCGGCCGCGTGTCGGGATGCCCGTGTCGTGTCCCGCGGCACCGCTGTCTGCCGCCGCTCGACCGGTTTGCAGGTATCCCGCCGATCACTCGGTGTCATGGCGGCGGTCGGGAGCGGACACCCCGGCGGCCCCCGCGGCCCCCGCGGCCCCCGCGGCGCCGCCAGCGCCCCCATCGCCCCTTTCACTCCCACCGCTCCCACCGCTCGCTGGGTGCGCCGCCGGCGCCACCGCCGGACCGGACGGTCCCGTCTGGCCGGGCCCGCATATACGGGTGTCGTCCCTCGTGCGCCGTGTTTTCCGGTGGGCCGAATGACCGCATGCGGACATGCGGTCCCGTAAACCCCGCGAATCCTGTTCTGTCCGCCCGGCCTGTGCTGCGGCGCGGCCGCGGGCGGCTCGGTGGCGGCGGGCGGGATCGGAGCCGGCGTTGTCCACAGGTTTGGTGAAACCTCGTCCGCGGTCCTCGCGAATCGCTACTGTGCGTGTCTGACGGGATTCGCGGCCGGGCTCGGCGGGGGCTCCCGACTGGTTAGGCATCGGCATAAGGAGGCCACCACGGTGGACGTACCCGGTCGAAGCGACCCTGCTGTTGGAACCGATCCCGCCGCCCGCTCCGCTCCCTCCACCTCCTCCACTCACTCCACCCGCTCCAGCACTTCCGCAGCCTGCGATCCCGCTGTACTGGCGCGCCGGTGGGCGCTGAAGGCCTGGGGCAAACTCGGGTCCGGGCACGAGCCGCACCCCCTCGTGTGCCATGCCATCGATACCGCCGCCGTTGCCGAGGCCCTGTACGACATCGTGCTCAGCCCGCGCATGCGGGCCGAACTCGACGAAGGGCTGGCTCCGCTCGGTAACCCGCGGGCGTGGGCGGCGGTGCTGTGCGGGCTGCACGACATCGGCAAGCTCTCGCCGGCGTTCCAGGCGCTGCGCACCGATGCCGCCATCGAGTTGCTGGGCCCCGCGGCGGCGCCCGCGCTGCGGGCCGCAGCGCCCGACGACCTCATCGGCCGCTGGGACACCCTGCACGGCCTCGTGACGGCCGCGCATTTCGACGAGTGGCTGGAGGACCGCAAGGCGGCCATGTCGCTGCGCAACCGCCTGGTCGATCTACTCGGCGGACACCACGGGCACATCCCCGACCCCTTTGAAACCGCACACGCCCGCCGCCGCGAACTCCACCTGGGCGGCCCCGTTTGGAAACAGGCCCGCGACCACCTGATCCACGAGGTCGCCGGCCTGTGGGGCCTCGATATCCGGGCGGGCGACTGGCACAGCGGGCGCCTGCGTACCGCGGCCGCCGTCGGGCTGGCCGGGCTGACCATCCTCAGCGATTGGACCGCCTCCGACCCCCGGAACTTCCCCTTCCGCCCCGACCCCGGCGACCTCGCCGACTACCGCGAGTACTCCCGCGGCCGGGCACGCCGCACCCTGCAGCGGCTGAACTGGACACCCTGGCGCCCGCCCGCCGCTACCGGCCACACCGCCCTGTTCCCGGACGACCCCGAACCCCGCCCCCTCCAGCAGGCGGTGCACGACCTGGTCGCCGGCATCACCCGCCCCGGTGTGCTCGCCATCGAGGCGCCCACCGGCGAAGGCAAGTCCAAGGCCGGTATCCAGGCGGCCGCCACCCTGGTGCGCAACCTCGGCCTCGCCGGCATGTACGTCGCCACCCCCACCCGCGCCACCGCCGGCCCCGCCCACGCGACCGTGAACACCATGCTCGCCGCCACCGGCTCCGGCCTGCGGGCGCACCTGCTCTACTCCGGCGCCCGCGACGACCTCGACCGCGCCGCCGCCGGAACCGGCAGCCCGCCGCCCGTGCTGATGCCCGCGGGCATCGGGCCCGACTCCGACGACGCGCGCACCGAAGCGCGCGAGACCTTCACCAAGAAGCGCGCGCTCACCTTCCCGATCGGTGTCGGCACCGTCGACCAGGCCCTCCAGGCCGTGATGCGCAGCGGGCACGTCGCCATGCGGCTGGCGTCCCTCAGCAACAAGGTGCTGGTCGTCGACGAAGTCCACTCGTTCGACGCCTACACCTCGCGCCTGCTCGACCGGCTGCTGTGGTGGTGCGGCCGGCTGGGCACCCCGGTCGTGCTCATGTCGGCCACGCTCGCCGCCCCGCGGCGCGAGGAACTGGTCGGCGCGTGGCGGTCCGGAGCCCTCGCGGGGCCCGCCGCACCGCCGGCCGGTCCGGCGCCGGGCCCCTCCACCTGGCAGCTCACCTGGGCCGACGACGAGCACCGGGTGCCCCCGGTCCCCGTCCAGGTGTCCAAGGCGAACACCACACGCAGGCTCATGCTCTGCCGTATCGCCGACAACCACGGCACCATCGCCGACGAGGTCGTCGCCCGGATGCGCGACCGCGGCTGCGCAGCGGTCATCCACAACTCGCCCGCCCGCGCGGCCCGGTCGCACCAGCGCCTCCAGGAACTGCTGGACGGCAGGCGCGGCGCACCCGAACTGCTGTACCTCGACGGCAAGACCGATAACGAGCAGCGCCGCACCATCGAAGCCCGCCTGGCCGAACTCTGCGGCCCCGGCTCCGGGCCCGGCCGGCGCAACGCCATCGTCGTCGGCACGCAGGTGCTCGAACACGGGCTCGACACCGACTTCGACCTCGTCGTGACCGACCCCTGCCCCGCCGACCTGCTGATCCAGCGCGCCGGACGCCTGCACCGCCATCGGCGCCGCGCCCGCCCGGCGCCGATGGCCGACCCCCGCCTGATCGTTGTCGCCGCGGGCCGCAACGGCACCTTCCCCGGCCGCACCGCCGCGATCTACCCGAAAGAGTGCCTGCTGACCACGGAGTTCGAGCTCTCCCGCCGCGACTGCCTGCGCCTGCCCGACGACATCGGCCGCCTCGTGCACGCGGCCTACGCCGACCCCGCACCGATCACCGACACCCGGCTCCACCAGGTCTGGAACGAAGCCCGGATGAGCCGCGAGATCACCCGCGGCCTCGACAGTTTCAACGGCACCGCCCAATGCATCCCGCCGCTGCGCGACTCCGGCGGCCTCGCGCAGTTGACCAAACACACCGTCAGCCCCAAGCGCACCCGCAAGCAGAGCCCGTGGGAAGCGGCCGAGGAACGCGGCATGCGCAGCCGGAACGGAGACCTGCCATGACCGCCGCCGACGACGACATCGTCACCCTGCCCTACGACGAAGGCGTCCTGGTCGTTCCGCTCTGGGCCGACCCGCACGGGGGCGCGCCGGCCACCCGTGCGGGCACCCCGGTCGACCTCGCCGCCGGCGAGCTCACCGCGGCCGTGGTCGCCGAACTCGCCGACACCGCCGTCCACCTGTCCGCCCCCGCCGATCTGAGCCCCGACGCACTGGACGTGCTGTGCGACCGGCTGTCGGAGCCGCCGTGCTTCACCCGTTCGGGTTGGCTCAGCGGCCACCGCGCGCTGGTGCTGTACGCCGGCCGCTGCACCATCGGCCCGGTCACCGTCCAGCACCATCCCCAGCGGGGGTTGGAGGTCGCCGAGCCGCAGGGCGACCAGGCCGATGGCGGCGCGGCGGCCGCCGGTGACGAGCCGTGACCCCGCCGCCCGCCCGCGTGGCCGGCAGCAGCCCCCGTCGCGTTTCCGTCGGCGACCTCGCCCGCGCCCACCCGTGGAGGCCCCGATGATTTTTGACCTGCTGCACGAGCCCTGGCTGCCCGCCGTGGACTCCGCCGGCGAACCGTGCGGTGTCGGCTTGGTCCAAGCGTTCGAACGCGCCCACGAACTGCGGTGGATCGACGCCGAGGCCCCAGTGGTCACCGCGGCCCTGCACCGGCTGCTGCTGGCGCTGGCCCACCGGATCTGCGGGCCCGAAGACAACGAAACATGGCTCGACCTATGGCAACGGGACACCCTGCCGCCGGAGCCGCTGCGCAAGTACGCCGACCAGTACGGCGACCGCTTCGACCTCTTCGGCGACCGCCCGTTCCTCCAGTCGCCCGGTATCCCCGACTCCAAAATCGGCACCGCCGCGCAGCTCACCATGTACCGGTCGGTGGGCAGCAACGCCACGCTGTTCGACCAGACCACCGCCGCCGACCACGTGGTGCTCGACCCTGCCGAGGCGGCGCGCTGGTTGGTCACCGTGCAGGCCTACGACACCGGCGGCACCAAGACCCCGCTCGTGGCCGACAAATCCTCCGAGCGCGGTCCGTGCAATCAGTTTGCGGCCATGCTGGTCGAGGGCGCCACGCTCAAGCAGACCCTGCTGCTGAACATGCCCGTCTACGCCCCCGGATACGACTTACCAAAGAACACCCTGGACAACGACCGCCCCATCTGGGAGTTGGACACCCCGCCCGGCCCCGAACCGCTGCGGACCGGCCGCGCCCCCGACGGCTGGACCGACGTGCTCACCTGGCCCGCCCGCCGGATCCGGCTGCGGCGCGCCGCCGGCGGCGCGGAAACCGCGGTCGACGGTGCGGCCGTGCTGCCCGGCACCCGCCTGCGGGCCGAGCTGCACACCGTCGAGCAGATGGCGGCGTTCCGGCGCCCCGCCCGCAAAGGCCCCCGGGGCAGGGCGGTCCTGGGCGACTACCGCCCGGTGCAACTGGAGGAACTGCGCGGCGTGTGGCGGCACTGCCGCGAACTGCTGCTGCCCGCCGATAGACAGGGCACGCGGGTCCGCCCGCGGGTGCTGGACCACATCGCCGAGATCGCCCCCTGGCTCCCCCGCGACACCGTCTACGGCCTGCGCGTTTTCGGTCAGCGCCTCGATCCCCAGGGTGGTGCCGTGCACTCCTGGCTGCAGGAGTCCGTGCCGATGCCGGTGGCGCTGCTGCGCGCCGATACCGACGAACGGCGGCTTGAGGAGCTGCTCGGGTACGCGGTCGGGCTGGCCGACGACATCGGCGCCGAACTCCGCGATCTTGAGCGCGACTACGCCGCCGCCCTCGGCGACTCCGCCGCCAAGCGGCAGCACTGGCTGCTGGAGCAGTGGTACTGGCCCGAACTCGCCGCCCCCTTCGGCGTGCTGCTGCGCGATCTCGGCGAGGTCCTCGCACATTCGGTGCCGGGCGAATCCCGCGCGCGGCCGTGCATCGAGCTGTTCGACGCCTGGGGCGGCACCGTGCGCGCCACTGCCGACCGCGCGCAGCGGCGCTGGGTCCGCGACCTCCCGCGCGCCCCGTCCCGCGAGGTCCTCGAACTCGCTGCAGGCGACCTCGCCTTCTGCGGGCGCACCCGGAAGCTGTACCAGCAGTACCACCTCGCTGTCCGCAGCCCCTGGCCACCCCAAGAACAACAGGACGGTGAGTGAACCGGTGACCGAGCACACCACCACCGAACCCGCCCCCGTGTCCGGCCGCGGACGGCCCTCCCCCGGGCAGCGGGCGTTTATCGCCGATCTCTACCGGCTGGGCGCCGCTCTCGGCTCCGGCAACCAGCACGAGGCGGCCTGGGCCCGCAGAACCCTCGCGCTTATCCGGCGCAGTGCCACCGACGACCGCTACCTGCCCGATGCGCTCCGCGTCACCGAACAGCACGGCCCGCCTGACGCCGAAGCAGAGGCCGACGCGCGGCTGTTCACCGCCGGCCTGTTCGCCCAGCACCCCCGCCCGCCCGAACGCGGTGTCCGGCGGCTGCCGCTCGGCGAGGCACTGCGCTCTCTCGGCGACAGCCCTGCGGTCGAGGCGCGGTTGCGCCAGTTGATCGCGGCCGACTGGCCCACGCTGCAGCACCGCCTCCGCCAGGCCGTGCGGCTGCTGAGCGGCGGCGCCGCGCGCATCGACTACGGCAGTCTGCTCGCCGATCTGGTGGTGCTGCGCAGCCACCCGCCCGCAAGCGCCGAGGCCCACCGCGTCCACCTGGGCTGGGCCCGCGATTTCCGCCGCAGAACCGTGGCCGCAGGCGCGCCGGCCGACCAGCCGGCCGACACCCCGGACGAAACCCCCGCCGCCCCCGACCACCCCACCGCAGCCCAACAGGGAGACCCCACGTGATCATCGAGCTGCACCTGCTGCAGTCGTTCCCCACCAGTAACCTGAACAGGGACGACGTAGGCCAACCGAAGAGCGTCACCTTCGGCGGTGTCACACGCGGCCGCATCTCCAGCCAGTGCCTGAAACGCTCGGCACGGCGGCTGTTCCCCCAGTGGGGACTGGGCGAAGACGAGAACGGCGTGCGCACCAAGCGGCTGCTGCTGGCCACCGCGCGCATCCTCGACGGCACCGGTGGCGAGCCCGCCGACTCCACCAAGGACATCGTCCGCGAGGCGCTGCGCCGGCTCGGTTTCACCATCGCGCAGAAGGACCTCACCCAGTACCTGTTCTTCCTGGGCCCGCGCGCCGGCGAGTACCTTGCCGACTACTGCCGTCAGCACTGGGACAGCCTGGAGCGCGAGGTCGCCAAGCAGCACGAGGCGGCCCGCAAGGCGGAGGCGAAGAACAAGCCCGCTCCGGCCCTGCCCAAGGTCAAACCCGACGCCAAGGCGGTCGCCGAAGCCAGGCGCATCCTCGACGCGCGCCAGGTCGCCGACATCGCCCTGTTCGGCCGGATGATCGCCAACAACCGCGATTTCAACGTCGATGCCGCCTCCCAGGTCGCCCACGCCATCTCCACGCACGCGGTGGCCACCGAGTTCGATTACTACACCGCGGTCGACGACCTCAAGAGCGAGGAATCCGACGAGGACGCCGGCGCCGACATGATCGGCGTCGTCGACTTCAACGCCGCCTGCTACTACCGATACGCCAATGTCGACCTGGACCAGCTCGCCCGCAACCTGCACGGCGGCTCCGCCGACTCCGGCTCCACGGCCGATGGCGGCTCCGGCTCCGAATCCGGCGCCGATTCCGCCGAAACGGACCTGGTCAGCCGGGCAGCCCGGGCCTGGATGCACGCGTTCGTCCGGGCCACCCCCAGCGGCAAGCAGAACTCCATGGCCGCCCACACCCGCCCCGACACCCTTGTTGCGGTGGTCCGCGAACACGGCGCCTGGAACCTGGCCAACGCGTTCCTGAAACCGGTCGACGGTACCGACATCATGGCCGACTCGACCGAGCGGATGTTCGGCCACCTCGCCGACCTGCGCGGGTTCTACGGCGACGACGGGATCCGCCCGGTCGCCGCGGCTTCGGTGTCCGGGGGAGTGCCGGCCTCCATCGCAGCCGCCGAGCAGGTCCGCTCGCTGGACGATCTCGTGTCGCGTTCGCTGACCGCGGCACTCGGGTGACGCCTTGACCACCACCGCCACCCTCGCTCTGCGCATCGACGCCCCCATGCAGTCGTGGGGGCTGCGTTCGCGCTTCGTCAACCGCGATACCGCCGCCGAGCCCACCAAATCGGGCGTAGTGGGGCTGCTCGCCGCCGCTTCGGGGATCGACCGCACCGACGACACCCGGATCCGGGAGCTTGCCGCGCTGCGGCTGGGCGTGCGTGTCGACCGCGAAGGACTGGTCGAGCGCGATTACCACGTCACCCAGGACGTTCCGAACACCAAGGGCGCTGCGCCGCGCAATGTCGTGAGCCACCGCTACTACCTGGCCGACGCGCTGTTCCTGGTGGTGCTGGAGGGCGACCCCGCCGCCATCGGCACGCTGGAGACCGCGGTCCGCGCACCGCACTGGCCGCTGTTCTTCGGCCGCAAGGCGTTCGTGCCCGCCGCTCCGCTGATCGACCCCGCCGACACCAGCGGCGGCCCCGGCGGCCACCGGACCACCGGCGCCGCGCCCGGTTGCCTCGAAGACCGGCTCGCCGCCCACCCCTGGCTGGAGAACCGCCCCGACCAGCGCGCCCAAGCCGGCCGCACCGATGGCGCCACGCTGCTGCGGACGGTGTGCGACACCGCGGCCGGCGACCCCCGAGCCGAGCTCCGCCACGACCACCCAGAGTCGTTCGCCCCGGGCCGCAGGCGGTTCCGGTCCCGCACGGTGCGCGCCGACCAGGTGCCCCTGGCCGACCTCGGCCTCCCCCGCAACGGAAGCTGACCCCCTCCTGCTGGAGTCCCCTCGTGTTCCTGAGCAAGATCCCGGTGAACGTGATGTCGCGGGCGTACCGCCGCGACCACGCCGATGTCCACGACATGCACCGCACCCTGATGTCGGCGTTCGCCGAGGCGCCGGCCGATTCGTCGGCGCGCCTGCACTACGGGCTGCTGTGGCGGCTCGACGGCGAGGGCCGCGGCCAGACCCTGCTCGTGCAGAGCCGCGAACGCCCTGATTGGACGGCGCTGCCCGAGGGCTACCTCGCGGCCCGCGCGCAGGTGAAGTGCCTCCAGCCGGCGCTGGCGGCCATCCGGCCGGGCCGCCGCCTCGCGTTCCGGCTGATCGCGAACCCCACCCGCAGCACGCCGCCGCCGGGCGACGAACCCGGTAACCGCGGCAGGGGCGCGCGCAAACCCATCCACCGGCCGGAGGAACAGGTCGAATGGCTGATCCGGCAGGGCGAACGGCACGGGTTCGCCATCCCCGCGGGCACCGACGGCAGGCCCGACACCGTCGCCGTTCCGGCACCGGCGCGGGTGGGCTACAAACCGGACAACCGGCCCAAGGCCCGCTCCGGCGACCGGCTGAAGATCACCGTGGCGCCGGTCAGGTTCGACGGCCGGCTGATCGTCACCGACGCCGCGGCTTTCCAAGCGGCCTTGGCCGCGGGAATCGGCCGCGCCAAGGCTTATGGTTGCGGCCTGATCAGCCTTGCCCTGGACGGTTGACCCGTCCGCAACGGCGCACCGATGATCATGCAGAAATGCCCAGATATCAAAACTGAGAATGGCATTTCCGCATGATCCGCAGTGGCACCGGCACCGGCACCGGCACCGGCATCGCAACGCGTGCGCCGATGGGCGGGCGACACCGCCGGCCTCAGTCGGCCAGTGGCATGATCAGCTCCACGCGCAGGTCGGCGGGGTCCATGTCCGGGGTCGGCTCGGTTACGTAGCTCTCCCAGTAGAACGTCTCGGTGCGCATGCCCTGCTCGGTGATCCAGTCGCACAGCCGGGTCCACGATCCCGGCAGCCCGTCGAAAGCGCCCGCGTGCGTGAGCCGTGCGACCCGGCCGCCGGGCAGTTGCCCCGGAGCGACGTCGCCGTCCTGTTCGATCGCCCGGTCAACGGGGAAGCCGACCTCGAGGTCGACGGGGTCGCCGAAGTCCCCGCGGTACAGGCCGAAAGCGGGACCGGTGATGTTGGCGCCCTGGGCGGCGATGGCCGTGGCGATCGCGCCGAAGGAGCGGTCGTAGAACGAGGGGAGGTCGGCCTCTGCGACGGTGCCGCGGATGACGGCGGTCGTCGTGCGGTCGACGGTGGCGAGACCCGGCCCGGTGGCGGCCGGTCCGGTAGCGGACTTCTGCATGGGACCTTCCCTTCGTGCTGCTGGTAGGCGGGAGCGGGCCCGCGCTGCGTGGCGGCGGGTCCGGTGCCGCGTACTGCTCGGTTCAGTCGGTACGACCCGCGCCGCGCTCGGAACTCATCGCTCGGCGGAGTGGGAAACCCGGCGGATTCGCGGCCCCGCGGCCCCGCGGATCCACGGCCCTGCAGCACCGGCGGAATTCGGAGAACCGCCGTCCTACGATCCTTTAACCTCGATCTTTCGTGAGGCTGCGGCGTCGAAGTGAAGGACCCGGCCCTGTCTCACGAG
>NZ_BAAGYZ010000132.1:0-877 GCF_054778995.1 Streptomonospora sediminis | reverse complement strand
AAGCACCTTTCGCATGTCCAGAGGGGTCTGCGGTCACGCCCGCCGTGAAAGCCCGAGGCTAACGACCGATGGACGCGACCTGCGGCTCGATCGCCTCGTGGCGGTAGCCGTCGCTGATCGGGACGGCCCGGGCAACAGCGCCGTTGATCTTGCGTTTCGTGTCGTCCATCGAAATCCTGGCCCGTGGATGAGGCACTGACTGCCGCGCTGGTGTCGGCCAGCCCCGATCCAGGCCCATTCGTCGCAGGTATGCAGGCGCGGCGGCGGCTGCGGTTCGACATTGACCGGCTCTGGCCGCTAGAACCGGCCCACGCCGCAGCGGGGGTAGCCCGGCGCAGCTGGCACGCAGCCCGCAGCGGGCACGGCGGGTCGTCCGTGCAGCCCACCACGTCGCCTGCACCCTCCAGCTCCCGCACGACCGCTCCCACCGGGTCTGCCGCCCAGCGTCCGTGAGCCGCAACCCGCCGCCGCGGCCGCGGCGCGCCCCGATCAGCCCGAGCTCGGACAGCCGAGCGACCGCCTTTGCGGTGTGGGCATAGGAGACCGCGAGCATGTCCGCGGCGGCCCGTGTGGTGAGCTGCTTGTCCTCCCCGGCCACGGCCAGCCGCATGACCAGGAGCAGGGAAACGTCGGTGAACTCGGTCAAGCGCATGCTTCACGATAGGCCGCCACCTGCGACGAGCCCGAACCGCCTACGGATTCTGCCCCCCATTACCTTTTAGTGCAGTTCCGCAAGGGAACACCCGGCCTTCGGCCCCGGCATGACTGGTCCCCCCTGTCACCCATGATCCGGGGGGTGGTGTCACCGGGTCCGAGGGCGCCGCGAGACCGCTGATAGAAGCACGATCCGACCCCTGAGCAGGATCTTCGTAATGTG
>NZ_BAAGYZ010000131.1:0-6593 GCF_054778995.1 Streptomonospora sediminis | reverse complement strand
TGTGGCGGGGGCGGTGCTGGTGGCGGGGTTGGGTTTTTCGGTGATGAGGGGTTGGTTGGGTGCGGCTGGGGCGTAGGGGGGTGGGGGTGCGGTGGTGGGGGGTGCGGTGGTGTGTTGGTCGAGGAATTTTTGGAGTTGTTGGCGGTGGATGTCGGCGGTGGTGGGGCGGTCGGGTTCGGCGGTGTTGGTGACGTTGAGGTGGAAGGCGGCGGGTTTGTCGGCGCGGTCGGGGGTGGCGTTGTTTTCGGTGGTGTTGGTGCGGTCGTGGGGGTAGGGCGGGGGTGTGTCGGTGGGTGTGTCGTCGTCCAGGGCGGGGCCGGCGGCGAGGTCGTCCGCGCTGTAGGCGGCGTCGGTCGTGCCGGTCACGCGTGTGTTCGGGGAGGGTTGGAGCGGTCCCTGGCTCGGCGACTGGTTCTGCGGCTGCTGCGGGGCAGGCGGCGGTGCTTGCGCCGGGTGGTGCGGCTGGGCCGGCGCAGAGCGGCGGCCCGTTCCTGAATTCGACCCCGACCCCGGCCCAGGCCCCCGTCCGGTACGCGAATTTGACGGAGCTGTAGCGGATTGCGGCGCCGGTTGCGTGCGCGTGCTGTTGATCAGTTCGGGGAGCCTCGCCAGCGCCCTGGTCCACGCACGGTGCTTGTCCAGGTAGTCGTTGACGTGTGCGTCGTATTGCTCCTTCAGATCCTTGTACCTCTTTGACAACGCGGTGAACTCGCCGGCCGGGTCGGCGTGGCTGTTGTACAAGTCGGTTCCGGGACGGTTCGCCTCCACCGCGGCACGGGCCGCAGTCAGCGGGACCCGCGACCTGAGCATCTCGTCCTCGGAGGACACAAGCGCATCGAGGCGCACCTGCATCTCCTCGAGGCCCTCGGGGACCGTGTCGGTGTGGGTATCGTCCAGGAAGCCCAGCCGCAGGGCATCTTCCGCGGAGTACCAGGCGGACTGCCTGGTACGGGTGGTGCCGAGGAACGAGTCCCCGGTCGAATTTCGGCCGCTTCCGCGGTTTTCGGCGAAGACCGTCCACTCCGCGTCGAACTCCACGAGGAACAGCGCATCGTCGATGTTGCTCTTATACGTCGAGCGGCCTTTCGAGGCGAACGGTGCCGCGCTGGCTCCACCGCTTCTGCTGGCTGTATCGGCTTGTGCAGATGGCCAGATATGCGCATGCCGTTCAGGGTCGGTGGAGTAGATGTCGGCGTTCTGTGCGAGGCCTCCGCTGTTGTTCAGCGTTGTGGTTTGGCCATTGGTGGGGGCGTTCGTGTGCTCGGCGCCCGACGCTCCGGAAACCGACGCCGCGTGGGAGACGCTGAGGACGCGGGAATTCCCGGTGTTGACGGGCCGGAACTTGAACGTCTGGGAAGTCTTGTCCACCGGCGGCGTCCGGTAGCCGTCCGGGCCGGCTGCCCCATTTGTGTGCGCCATGAGGGCGGTTTCGGTGAGGCTGTCGTCGACTCCGTCGTAGTAGGCGTCGCGGCCGACCTTGCGGTCGAGGTAAGCGCGGGCGGCGTCGACGCCGGCCTGGGTGTAGCCGCCGTTCTCGGTTGTGTGGCCCGGTCCGGGCTTCCAGCCCTTGGTGGTCGCCAAGCCCACGTGGGCGAGATCCTGGATGGGCTCGCCGCCGTTTTCGATGGTTTCGAGGAAGCCGCGTGAGGCGGCGGTGGCGCGCTCATCCCGGTTCCGGGACTGGAATTCCTGGGCTGGAGTGCGCTCATTCTCCGGAGTGATCCGGCTGGGCTGCCCGCCCAAGGCCGACCGCGGACCGGCGCCCTGCGCCGGGTCGGTGAATTCAAGGTGGTGGTGGGAGTAGGTGGCGTAAGTACGACCACCGTTCCCCTGCCCCGTGACACTGTTCTGCCGCTTCTGCTTGGGCAGCTGCGCCCAAGCGCTTACACCCCGGTCGGGGAACGTGAGGTCCAGGGTAACGACGGTGTCGTGGCTGATCTGGGCGGCCGGGGTGACCATCGTAAGTTGGCTGGAGCGGGATGCGGCGTCGCTGGTGGCGATCCCGGTGTCCTGTTGTGAGGCGATCGTGTTGTTGTGGGGGGAGTTCAACGGGGTGGGGCGCGCACTGTCCTGCGGGACTCCGTTGGAGTCGGTGGGTGGCGGATCGGCGGTCGGGAACATCAGTCCGTTGCCTTGCACACCGCCGGAGTTCTGCGTCCCTGTGCTGGTCGTGACCCCTTTGGATCCCCGGTGCTGGTGCTGTTCCCGGTTCTCGACCACGGTCGAGGGGATCTCGATGCGGGCGTTGGTACGGGTGACGCTCAGGTCAATGACGGCCCTGATGGAGGGCGTGAGGCCGTGGGAGCCCGGCCGCTTGACCTTTACCGCGATCGGGGCACGCGATTCGGCGTGCTTGCCAAGGTCCGAGTTCAGCGCCGCGATCACTTTGTCGCGGCTTCTCCGGGTGAGTTGGAAGTTCATGCTGGCCAACTCGTTATTGAGGTCGCGCAGCGCAGGGTTGGCATCGGGGGGAGTCTGCACTTGCCCGCGCCCCTCGAACCCGGGGCGGACGCGGACATGGCTCCGATTGCTGCTCTGCTGGTCCATGACCTCGGCGGGCGACAGCAGAGACTCCCGCTGGGGTTCGTCCCCATAGGGCCGGTTCTCATTTCCCGGGGAATGCTCGGCAAGGCCGTCACTGAGTAGACCCTGGGTCATCGCGCCCCACAGGGACATGGTGCCCGCGAAGAGCTTTTGCGAGTAGGCGTCGAACTGGCTGTAGATGGCGGACCGGTTGATGGTGGGCCCGATGGTCCAGTTGCGGGCGAACTCGAACGCGTGCCTGAGGGTGCCGCCGGCCTCGAAGTTGACGGCGTGGTTGCTCAACGGCTGCATGGAGATGCCGGTGGCGCGGCTTTGCGAATCGACGTTGCCGCGGTTGCGGAAGGTCCAGGTCCTTTCGCCCTGTGGGCCCGAGGACATGGTGGGTGCATTGCTTTGGCCTTGGGACTGTCCCGCAGGGTCGGCGCCCTGGCCCTGGCCTTGGCCCGCGGGGCTGTTCACGACGTTCAGCCGCGGTGTGGCCGATCCGCCAAGGGACCCACTCCAGGCACTTGTGTTCGTCGCACTGCGGTCCTGGGGGTTGTGGGACTCATCGCGGAGGGTCTCCGCGAGCACGGGCTCGGCATCCACCCGGTCGACTTCGGGGCGGGAGTCGATGGTGGTGCGCAATCCGTGGGGGGAGAATATGAGGCTGCTGTGGTCGTTGCTGACGCGGCCGCCGTCCATCATTGCGGCAGCGGTGGCCGCCGGCGAGGCGTAGTGCGGGATGGACTGCGCCCCCGCTGGGCTGTCGCCGACGGTGCGCCGGATTTTGCGGGCGTAGCCGTTCACCAACCCGTCACCACCGAGCCCGAACCTGTAGCGGCCGCCGGCCCCTTCGCGGGTGAAAGCGCGGTAGATGAATTGGGCCCGGCTCATCCTCGTGCCGTCGCGCTGGTACTCGGTGGAGACATCATGGGCGCGTGCGCCCGCGTTGCGGAGTTTTTTGGAGAACGAGCCTTCCCCGGGCCGTGTCGGGTTGTTGACCTGGCTTTCGGCGGCTGGGACCCGGCGGGCCCAGTTGTGGACGACCGGGGCCGGAAGTGAGTCGAAGCCGAGCTTGTTGTCCGGGGGGAGTTGCGGCGTGGCGAACTCGTATATTACCGGTACCGGGTCAAAAAGCTCTTTTCCTCGTTGGCGAGGCGGGGTATCACTGAAGTCGCGGCCGAGGTCGTCTTTATCGTAAATCCGGACACTTATCTGGGAGTTCTGATCCCAAAGGTCGGACTTGCCGATGTATTTGGTGGTGTCGGTCGTTGATTCCGTTGCGCCCTGGTTCACGTTTTTGTTGCGGACATAGGACCAGGTGGACCTTAGGCGCGGGAAGAGGCCGGTTTCGCGGCGGGCTTGCGCGTCGGGTTGGCCCTGCATGAAATTGCCCGCGACGTTGGGCGTTACCGAGGCGTTTCCGCCCCGCCCCTTGCCCGTGTTCAAGCTCGCGGAGCTCTTCCCTTCTACTCCGATGCTTCGATCGGTTTCGCCAACGTGATCGGGGGTGTTGGCGGTAGGAGACGCGAAGATCCGGATCGTCTTAACGTTGCGTTTGAATGTGGCCGATTCACTCAGTTCGACAAGAACTCCGTCGGTCCCGTGGAGTTCGTTGTCATTCGCCAGGAGGCTGGACTCGGAGAGGGCGTCGATGACCTTTTGAGTGTTTTCTTTGGCTACGTCCTTGCTTCTGCGGAACGGGATCCTTTCCCGGATTTTCCGTCCTGGGTCGAAGTATCCCTTGTTTTCGTTCCCGAGGCGGAAGTTGAATTTTTTGTGCGTCCGGGTGGTGCTCGGAATGACAAGCCCGGGATGTTCTCTCGATATTTGGGCGAGCGCCCGATTGGCGAGTTCCTCGTGGACCGTGATCGGGCGCTGCTTGCTGTTCGGGTCGTTTTGGTTTTCGGGATGTCCAGGGAGCGGCCGGGACCTGAGGTAGTCGCCGCTGCCCCAGGAGTAGGAGACCGGTCTGCGGGTTCTGGTCGGCGTTTTTTGCTGCGCAGCGGTGTCGGTCTGAAGCGCCTGGGGTCGGTGGTCTGCGGTGTCCTTCAGGATCCGGGCGTTCTCGACGGTGATGCGATCCCGAGTGATTCCACTGAACCGCGTCTCTTCGGAATCTCCATCGAATTGAACGTAGTAATCACGTTCGGCTTCATAAATCTCCGCGGGCCCATTGTTCCAGAACATCCGAGAGCGTGTTGACGTGGAGTTGTTCGTTTCGCTGCGGTTGCGGGAGAAACCGGATCCCAGGTCGATGGCAACCGCGATTCGGCCCACGATGTAGTCCAGTACAGCGATGGAGATGTCCAATCCGCCGCCGAAAATGGCTCGGATGAACGTGGTTTGCGTATTGGTCGTCGTGTTGCCTTTAGCGTTACTAATAACCGACCGGAGATCAAAAAGGTTCGGTGGGTTCGGCTGCAGCGTGAACCTGTTCGGGAACGACCGGATGTACATGATCCGGGGATTCCCATCGGCATCATATATGTTGAGGGGTAGTGCGGTGACGCCTGCCTTTCGCAGGTTATCGCGGATCATGTCGTTGGTGAGGGTCTGCTCATTGGCCGCTCTGGCCCAGGCGCGCTTTGCTCGTTCCGCGGACTTGCGTATGGTCCACGGGGAAATCTTGTCGTTGAGGCCGACGCGGTCATTGACCCAGTCCGCGAGCTTTTTCGTTTCGTTGTCGACCGTTGTGGTGATGTCGCCGACGAAGAGAGGGTGGTTCTCTGCCAGCCGGCGGAGGCCACGATCGGGGATGCGGTTGGACGAGCCAGGGTCATTCGGGTTGTCGAAAGATATTTCCCTCGGCGCGCCCGGGTCGTTCTCCTGCTTAACGCCGCCGGGAACGTGCACTTCGACGTTGAGGTTGTCGCTCGCGTGTACCGCTTCCGCATCGCCCGGCGGAGTCAGTTCCAGTTCGAGGCTCATGTTCGACGTGTAGACGTCGATCGATCCTTTGAGTTCCTCGGTCGATTGGATCGAGTGGGAGTAGTTGGTTGCAATCGTTATCTGGCGGCTGCGCCAACCGGCATTGAGCCTGAAGACCAGGCGTGCGCCGAGCGCTCCGAAATCTGTCGGGGTGATGCTGAACGGGGTCACGTAGGCCGCAAGCGCCGCCCCCTTGTTCCCACCGTGGACGCCGGTGTTCTGCGTGTTCGACGACTGTCCGGATGATTCCCGGATCGGGTTCTTCGAATTGCTGGGTGACTCATTGGACCAAGCATCATGGGTCCATGAATACTTGTTTTCGGTAGTGTCGTCTTCTCTTAAAGAATTGGGTTTAAGGGAGAGCTTCCCCTTCCAAGTCCGGCTGTTGCCGTTGGCGTCGGGTACGGTGACTTCGAACGGGTATCCCCTTGGTTTGAAAACGCGTCGCGCGTCGTTCTCGGCCTGTTTATTTATCTCTTCGATGATCGCATCGGTCGGGGCCCTTGAACCGGAAGCCCGCCCTGCATTGATGTTGTCGATGAGTCCGCGAGCGCTGTCTCCGAGACCATGGAGATTAATGGCGTGCGAGCCATAAACACTCATCGGAAGCTGGTAATCGAGGTTGAACCTGTCTTCCGGCGGTGGCGTGACGATTGTCTGCGGTACCGGCCTCGGCTGCCGGGAGGGGCCCGCTTGGGAGGAGGCGCCGGATTGCGACCGGCCACCATTCGAGCGGTTCCTTGAAGGGTGGAGCAGGTTGCGCAACCACGTGGCCGTGGAACGGGGTTTGGAGTTGTTGATTGGTTGGTTCTGGTCGCCGGGTGCTTCGGCGGCGTTGTTTCCGGGGTTGGTGGTGGATTGTTGGGTCGAGGCCTGTTGGGGCGCTTGGGGCTGTGCCGCTGCGGGGCGGTTGCTGAGCGGGACAAGCGGGATGGCCCCGGTGGTGGCAGGGTCGGGGTTTGCGGCCGTGTTGCTGCCGGCGCGGTTTCCCGTGGCGGAGGCGTTGGTTGCGGTGGCGCCGTTGCTTGCGGTGGTGGTGCGGCTGGTTCCACTGGGTGCGGTGCCGCCGCCGGTGGTGCCGCTGGTGGTGGATTGTCCGGCGCCGGCGGTGTTGATGGGGATGTTGGCGGTGAGGC
>NZ_BAAGYZ010000130.1:0-4016 GCF_054778995.1 Streptomonospora sediminis | reverse complement strand
CCGGGCCCCGCCGGGCGCCGGCCGCGCGCCGGAAAGCGCCGCCGGTGGGCGCGTGCCGCCGCCCTCGCCGTCCTGCCGGCCGCGCTCGGCGCGTTGGCGGCGGTGCACCTGACCGCGGGCGGATCCGCGCAGAGCGAGGAGGGCGGCGCCGGTCTGCCGCCCGCCACCGCCGAGGTCACCCGGCAGGACCTGAGCGACAGCCGCTCCGCTGCTGGGACATTGGGCTACGGCCCCGCGACCGAGGCGGCCGGCCGGCAGAGCGGCACCCTGACGAAGCTCCCGCAGAGCGGCGCCGAGATCGGCCGCGGCGAGACACTGTTCGAGGTCGACACCGACCCGGTCACCGTGATGTACGGCGACCATCCCGCCTACCGTGACCTGGCGGTCGGCACGGAGGGAGCCGACGTGCGGCAGTTGGAACGCAACCTCGGCGAACTCGGCTACGAGGGGTTCACCGCCGACGGCACCTATACCTGGGCCACGGCCGCCGCGGTCATGGAGTGGCAGCAGGACCGCGGGACGGAGCAGACCGGCACGGTCGAGCTGGGCACGGTGGTGTTCACCTCCGGCGCCGTCCGGGTCGACAGCCTTAAGGCCGAAGAAGGCGACCAGGTCCAGAAGGGCGGGCCCGTCCTGGAGTACACCGGCACGCAGCAGCTCGTCACCGCGGAGCTGGAGGCGCAGGACCGGCGGCTCGCCGAGGAGGGCGGTGCCGTGGAGGTCACCCTGCCCGGCGGCGAGACCGTCGACGGGCGGATCGACGACGTGGCCGTCGTGGTCGAGCCGGGATCGAAGGAAGAGGAGGACAAGACCGTCGTGGAGGTCGTCATCTCGTTCGACGGCAAGGATGCCGAGAGCGCGGCCGCAGAGTATCCGCTGGCCGCCGTCGACGCGTCGTTCGCCGCCGGAACCCGCGAGGACGTGCTGACCGTCCCCGTCGCCGCACTGGTCGCGATGAACGGAGGCGGATTCGGCGTCGAGGTGGTGGAGAAGTCGTCCTCGGCGCATGTCCCTGTTGAGACTGGGCTGTTCGCCGACGGCCGGGTGGAGGTCTCCGGTGACGGGATCCGCGAGGGCAGCGTCGTCGGAGTGCCGAAATGATCGCGTTGACCGGTGTGTCCAAGCGGTACCCCGGCGGTGTCACCGCGCTCGACGGGGTCTCGCTGCGGATCGGGCGCGGCGAGCTGCTCGCCGTCGTCGGGCCGTCGGGTTCGGGCAAGTCCACCATGCTGAACATGCTCGGCACGCTCGACCGGCCCAGCGCCGGGCGGGTCGAGGTGGATGGCCACGACATCGGCGGACTCGGCGATGCACAGCTGTCGGCGCTGCGGGCGAGCCGCATCGGGTTCGTCTTCCAGCAGTTCCACCTGGCCGGGGGCGTGTCTGCGCTGGAGAACGTCGCCGACGGCCTGCTGTACACCGGGCGGCGGCCGCAGGAGCGGCGCGACCGCGCCGCCGCGGCGCTGGAGCGGGTCGGCCTGGGCCACCGGGTGGGGCACCGCCCCCATGAGTTGTCGGGCGGTGAGCGCCAGCGGGTCGCCATTGCGCGTGCGGTGTCGGGGGATCCGGCGCTGCTGCTCGCCGACGAGCCCACCGGCGCGCTCGACTCCGCTGCGGGGGCCGGAACCATGGCGCTGCTGCGCGACCTGCACGCGGCCGGTACCACGGTCGTGGTCATCACCCACGATGCGGAGATCGCCGACTCCCTGCCGCGGCAGGTGCGGATGCGCGACGGGCGGGTGGTGGAGGACCAGCGAGGCGAAGGCGCGGACGCGTCTGCGGCAGCGGCCGGAGCCGGCGGCGGTGCGTCCGACGGTGCGTCCGACGGTGCCCCGCCCGGCTTGGAGGACCCCGCGGTTGCGCCCGGCGAGGAGGTGCGCCGATGACCGCGCCGGAGCTGCGCCCGGCGCGGTTGGGGCCGGCCGACACAGTGCGGGTCGGGGCGGTCGGGCTGCGCACCCGGCCGATGCGCGCGTTCCTGTCGGCGCTGGGCATCGCGATCGGTATCGCCGCCATGGTCGGGGTCGTCGGTATCTCCGCGTCCTCCAGCGCCGAACTGAACCGCCAACTGGACAAGCTGGGCACCAACCTGCTCACCGTCCAACCCGGCACCACACTGTTCGGGGACGACGCGCAACTGCCCGCCGCCGCGGAAGGGATGGTCGGCCGCATCGGCGCGGTCACCTCCTCCTCGGCGATCGGCCGAGTGGACGGCGCCGACGTCTACCGCACCGACCGGATCGACGAGGCCGAGACCAATGGGTTGGCGACCTACGCCGCGCGCACCGACCTGCGCGCGACCACCGGCGCCGAACTGGCGAGCGGCACCTGGCTCAACCAGGCGACCGGCGGTTATCCCGCGGTGGTACTGGGGTCGGACGCAGCGGAGCGGCTGGGCATCGGGCGGGCGAGCCCCGAAACGCGCGTGCTCGTCGGCGGCATCCGGTTCACCGTGATCGGGGTCTTGGAACCGGCACCCCTGGCGCCGGAGCTGGACGCGGCAGCGCTGGTCGGCTGGGAGGCCGCCGGGGAGGAACTCGGCTTCGACGGCCACCCGACCCGCATCTACACCCGTTCGGCGAACGAGGACGTCGCCGGGGTGCGTTCGCTCCTGGCCGCCACGGCCAACCCGGAGGCGCCCGACGAGGTCGACGTCACGCTGCCGTCCGACGCGCTCGCGGCCCAGCAGGCCGCCGACCAGGCGTTCACCGGGCTGCTGCTGGGCTTGGGCGCGGTCGCGCTGCTGGTCGGCGGGGTCGGGGTGGCCAACACGATGGTCATCTCGGTGCTGGAGCGCCGGTCCGAGATCGGACTGCGCCGGTCGCTGGGTGCCACACGCGGCCAGATCCGCGGCCAGTTCCTCGCGGAGTCGCTGCTGCTGTCGGCCCTCGGCGGGCTCGGAGGCACGCTGCTGGGCGCGGCGGCCACCGGCGGATACGCCCTCTACCAGGGCTGGCCGGCCGTGGTCCCGCTGTGGGCGGTGCTGGGCGCGATGGCGGCGCCGCTGGTGATCGGCGGACTGGCCGGGCTGTACCCGGCGATCCGCGCCGCGCGGCTGTCGCCGACCGAGGCGCTGGCCGCGCCGTAGCCACTCCATCCTCGGGGCCGTCCGCACGGGCGCGCGGGCGGCCCCGAGCCCGTTGCGGCGCGCGGTCCCGGGGAGCATGCGGCGGCGCATGTTACCGATTTGGCGTAAGCGCTGCGGAACGTTAGAGTAAAAGAACACCGACGCGGGGTGGAGCAGTTCGGTAGCTCGCTGGGCTCATAACCCAGAGGTCGCAGGTTCAAATCCTGTCCCCGCTACCACCAGTGCGAAACCCGGTCCCAGGTTTCTGGGGCCGGGCTTTTTGCGGCATTGTTCGCCGGCGCAGTGCCGGAGTCTTCGGCCGGGGTATTGGTGGTGTTCGCGTCGTCGGCCTCCCGGGGTATGTGCGGGTGTGTGCAGCGGCGGAGCAGGTATTCGATTTGGTTTAAGCGGCGATGAGCGGTAGTCTTTAAATACATCGACGCGGGGTGGAGCAGTTCGGTAGCTCGCTGGGCTCATAACCCAGAGGTCGCAGGTTCAAATCCTGTCCCCGCTACCACCGAAAGGAAGTCCGGTCCCGGTTTCCGGGGCCGGGCTTCTTTTTTGTCCGCGCGCTGCGCCATTTCCGGCGTTGCGGCGGTTCGGCGGTCCGGCCGCTTGGCAATGCTGCGCTGCCCTGCCGTTCCGCTTGGGGGCGCACCCCCGCGGAGCAGGGGGTGCCGCCTTCCGGCCGCCCGTGGATCCGCACGGGCCGGACCCGTGCGAGCGGCTCCTCGTGCCTGGAAATGGGGGCGGCCGGATCCGCTATGCGGCCTTGTTCGCAGCCGGGCGGCGGGTGGTCTGCACGGAAAAGCGGCGCCGAGGGCGGCGGTCTGTCCGGGCGGGCGCGTGCGTGTCCGTTGTGTCGGATCAAAGGGTGGTAGTGCGCCCGTTATGTCGGGTTCCCGGCGATGATCATCAATGCCGGGAAGTTAGGGCGGTGGATCCATTG
>NZ_BAAGYZ010000129.1:0-23754 GCF_054778995.1 Streptomonospora sediminis | reverse complement strand
AGGACGGGGCGCAGGCGGCCGGCGGCGGCGCGACCGGGCCGGGCGGCGCTGGGCAGTTCACTGAGCCGTATTTGTGACCCCGGGGTCGGACGTTTCGGACGGGGACGGCTGGGCGATCGCGGACTCTGCCGCACGGCGGCGCCGCCGCCGTACGCCGAAGCGCACCGCTTCGGTGACGATGCCGATACCGGCGGAGAATCCCACGCCGATCGTGACCGCCAGTAGGTGGTTGCCGGCGAAGGTCTCGCCGGCGACGAAGCCGACCAGTCCCGAGTACAGCGCCCATAGGGCGGCGGCCAACGCGGCGAATGCGCTGAACCGGGCAAGGGGATACTCCAGAGTCCCGGCGGTGAGCGTCGTCGCGGTGCGTCCTCCGGGCACGAAGCGCAGCGCCACGATCATCAGCCCGCCGCGTTGCCGCAGCGCAGCGGACCCCCATTCCAGGGCGGCGCGGCCCCTCTTGCCCGGGAGCAGGCGCGCGGTGGCGCGGGTGCCGAGCAGGCGCCCGATCGCGTAGGCGACATGGTCGCCGATGAAGGCGCCCGCCGCCGCCACCGCGATCGCGGCCGCCAGGTTCGTATCACCGGAAGCGGCCAGCGAGCCTGCGGCGATGACCGTCGTCTCGCTGGGAACCACGGGGAAGAACGCGTCGAGCACGCAGACCAGGAAGATTGCCACCAGCGCCCACGGCGACGCCATGGCCCCGGAGATCATCTCGTTGATGGCATCAACCACGGCGGGCCGCCGTTTCGGCCGTCGCCGGCGGGCGCACTCGGGCGGCCCCGGCAGGAGGTCGGGCGGTTGCGGTGCCCCGGGGGCGGTGCGAGGGGAGTTCGGGCATGGTCAGCACACTATGGGCGGTGCCGCACCCGCCGCGATGGTGTCGGCGCCCGAAACATTGTGGTGGTGTCCCCACCGTGCCTGGGCGCGGGCGCCCCCGGGTAAGCCGGTGTGGTGGTGTCCCCACCGTGCCTGGGCGCGGGCGCCCCCGGGTAAGCCGGTGTGGCGGTGTCCCCACCGTGCCTGGGCGCGGGCGCGGGCGCCCCCGGGTAAGCCGGTGTGGCGGTGTCCCCACCGTGCCTGGGCGCGGGCGCGGGCGCCCCCGGGTAAGCCGGTGTGGCGGTGTCCCCACCGCTTCCGGCCATTGGCCGTGGGTCGGCGGGGACCGGCCCGGCGGTGCCGGTCCCCGCCGACCCGGCCGTGACCGCCTCAGCCTGGTGCGGGTGCGCCGTGCGGGTGCACCAGCAGCCGTTTGGGGTGGGTCATCAGCCAACTCTCCACCGGTGCCGCGGCTTCGGCGGCGGTATGCCCGGTGTCCAGGGCGAGGCCGGGGAAACGGTGGAACAGGCGCGGCAGGGCCACGTTGAGTTCCAGGCGCGCCAGCGGGGCGCCGAGGCACAGGTGGGGGCCGTGGCCGAAGGCCAAGTGGCCGCGGGGCTCGCGGCCCACGTCGAAAGTATCGGGGTCCTGCCAGATATCGCCGTCGAGCGCCGCCGCGGCGTAGGCCAGCAGCAGCATCTCGCCCTCCCGCAGAGGCACGCCGGCCAGTTCGGTGTCGCGGGTGGTGAACACCGCCGGCAGCAGGCTCACCGACGAGTAGCGGCGCAGGATCTCCTCGACCGCTGCCGTCCACTCCACCTCGCCGCCGGTAACCCGCCGCAGCTGGTCGGGGTGGGACAGCAGCGCGCGGACACCGTTGGCCAGCGTGCCCATCGTGGTCTCGAAACCCGCGATGACCAGCAGGAAGACGTTGGAGACCAGTTGGGAGTCGGTGAGGTGCTCCTCGCCGCCGGCCGTGGCCAGCGCGCTCACCAGATCGTCACCGGGGTCGGCGCGCTTGCCGGCGACCAGGCCGCCCAGGAATTCCCGCGCATCGGCGTACACACCGGCATCGGTCACTTCGAATACGCGGCGGGCGATGTCGGCGAGGACCGGCGCCTCGTCGTCGCCGATGCCGAGCAGGCCGACCAGCACCCCCACGGTCAGCGGCCAGGCGAACCGGTCCTTGATGTCGACGGTTTCGGCGCCGTCCAGTTCCGCAAGGAGGTCGGCGGTGAGCCGTTCCACTTGCGGGCGCAGTGCCTCCACCCGCCGCCGGGTGAAGTGTGTCTGCATGGGTTTGCGCAAGTCGGCGTGCTCGGCGCCGTTCTTGGTGAGCAGGCTGCCGATGCCGCCGCCGACCAGCCGCGCCAGCGCGCCGTCCGGGTCGATCTCGCCGTCGCGCAGTGCCCGCCAGTGGTTGCCCGCGGCCCCGCGGATGAAGGTGCCGGTACGGTCGGCGAGCACGTCCCGCAGCGCCTCGTGGTGGGTGACGGCCAGTGCCCGCACCCCGGCCAGGTCCACTTCGGCCACCGGCCCGGCCGCGTGGAGAGCGTGCGCGGTCGCGTTCCGGTCGAGGTCTCGGGGGTCGATGGCGATGCGCTGAGTTGCCACGGGGCTCCTTCGCGACTGCGGTGGGGGTGCGGGGGTGCCAGTGGGGTGCAGAGGGCGGTGTGCGGGTGCCGGCTCTTGCAGTTCTTCCAGCTCTTATGATTGTTCAGCTTCTTGCGGATCTTGCGGATCTTGCGGAATGCGGATTACGGGGCTGCGGGGACCCGGCCGGCAATAGCTAGCAACGGCCCCCGAACGGTGGCGCTGGGGCAGGGCGACGGCCCGGCCCCGTGCCGCCGGAAAAAGTCTGTCGAATTCACCGGCCATTGCGCAACCCACGCGGTTCGCCGCCATATCCGCCGGTTTTATTGCGCTGTTGGCCTGCGTGTTTGATCCGTGTGTCTGCAGTGGTCAATGGGGCCGGTGCGGCGGAATGCTCGGATTTCGTCCGGTCGCCGGAATAGTGCTCCCGCAGTGTCCCGCATTTCGCCGCCCGCCGGGCCCGGGTCCGCTGGGTGGCCGTTCGGGCATTGAGCCTTGCCAACCTGTTCACGGGGCGGCGAGCATGAGGGTCTGAACTGCGGCGACGAGTTCGGAGGCCCGGCAGGGGCAGGAACGGATCTTGCGTAGGACACGCCAGTTCTTCAACTCGGCGTTGACCCGCTCACCCGGTCCCCGCTGCCGGGCGTGGGCGGTGTTGACCTCTTTCTTTCTGCGCCCGTGACCGCCGCCGGTAGCGGCCGGTGTCGGGGTCGCTGCGTCGGCGGCGCTGTGGGACCCGGATCGCCGGGCCGCCGCCTTGGTAGGCGGTGGAGGTGCCGATCGTGAAGCCGCAGGCCAGGTCGGCGTAGGTTTCGCCTTTGCTTGGGTAGGCGATCGCGAGCAGGGCTTGGCGGCCGGCCGAAAGCCGTCGCCACCGGGTTCCGAGGTGTTTGCGGTGGCGGCGCAGCGCGTCGGCGAGCACGCCGAGCGCGCGGCTGGACACATTCATCCCGGAGGGGCAGGACAGCACGTGGAGCTGGTTTACAAGGCTCAGTCTCGCTCGATCCGCCGAGAGCCTTGGTCCACGAGGCTGCCCAACGCTTGTATACCTTGCTCAGACGCCCCACCAGTAGGTATGTCGCAGATGAGAAGGTGTTGGCCGTGCGCGTCCGGGATGTCGAAGCTGTGGTATTCGAGAGTGATCCGGCCAATTTTAGGGTGGTCGACCGTCTTTACCTGGTGACCTTTGCCGATGACCGCGTGCGTTTTCCACATGCGCGCGAAATCGGTGCTGGATTCGAGGAGTTCATCCACGACGGCCTCAACGCGCGCACGTGAGGCGGACTTGCCCCATGCTTGACGGAGCGAGCCGACGGCATCCGATGCAATTCGTTCCCAATCAATAAAGAAGTTGACTCCCTCAGGGTCAAGGAATACCATTCGGGCGAAATTATCCTGAAATCCGAACTCAGAATGCAGTACCTGCCCAAGTGAGTTTGCAGAAAGGATGTCCTGAGCGTCGTTGTAGACGAACGCGGGGTTCTGCGGCCAACGATCCATGAGCCTGCGGAGCGACTCCGAAACGGATCGATTTCCATGGGCGGCGCCCTGGGCGGGATCTGCTCCGGCAAGACGGTATAAATGAAGACGTTCATCAGTGCTGAGTTGTAAGACGTGGCTCAGTGAGCTCAATAGCTGCGGCGAGGGATGTTTCTCTCGTCCTTGTTCCAGGCGGGTGTAGTAGTCAACGCTGACGCCGGCCAAGGTCGCGACTTCCTCCCGCCGGAGCCCGCTGACTCGCCGCTGCCCTCTTGGTAACCCGGCGGCCTCGGGGTCGACAGCGCCCCGCCGGATGCGCAGATACGCGCCCAACTCCGTCCTCGCCCTCAGGCTTGCTGCCGTCATGAAACCGATAGTAGCGCGCGGATGTGCAGCAGCGAGGGGGTGTATCACACCCATGCGCAACGCGGCCTGTCACGTCGGCTTGGCCGCGAATAGCTTCGCATCAGGTGCCGCCGGGTGCCCTGGCGGATGAGTCCGCCACGACAGAGCGAAGCTATCGATGGGGACATACATGTCTTACTCGTCGCAAGAAGAAAAGAATCTTCAGATCGTCAGAGACGCCTTGCTGGAAGGAGAGCGCGACTTCACGAAGTTCTTTGCCAAGATCTTTACGGCCGAAACGGAATGGGAGGTCGCGGGGCATGGGCCTGTTGCCGGATTTTACCACGGCCTGAAGGATCTGCATGAGAATGCCGAGGCCGCGCTGTTCGACAGGCTCCAAGGGCCGCTGGCGATCGAGACGCGGGGTCTGTGGGCCGATGGAGACGAAATCATCGCCCGGATTGACAGCACAGGGACCGCGGCCGATGGTGAGCCCTATAGCAACGGCTATCTCTATATTCTCACCATGAAGGATGGGAAGGTGGTTTCTGGTGTCGAATGGCTCGACCTCCACGCCTACTACGAGATTGTCGATCGGGTTCGCCTGTGAACTAGCCAGGTATTGCGGGTCGTGACGTTGGTGTCGACTGGCGGAGCATGACGAGTGGAGACGGGGCTTTCGGCGGCAGGATGAGAAGTACGACCGACTCGTCCGACAAACAGGAAGCCCCGTCCATACATAACCGTAATGCCCCGCTGTCTGCCGAGGGCGTCGCGCGTTGCCAGACGCGATCGATCGCTCACGTTGTCGCCGACGTGGGGATCTCGTGCCCGTCGATGAGGGCGAAGTCGATGATGGGGGCGAAGGCGTCCAAGGGCGAAGATGCCGGCGGCCGCCGCTGATGTGTAGGCGCGGGTGGCGTCGAACTCCACGCCGGATCCCAGAGCAGCCGAACAGGGTCCGGAGATTCCGGAGATGCGGTGGCCCATGCAATCGGTCCGGCGCTGCAGGGCGGTTGTCCGCAGCCATCGGGGCCCGCACTCCGGATTCTCCGGCCGTTTGCCCGAACGGCATAACATTATGGCCATGACGCAAGGCAATCACGAGTTGGACAGCCTGGTACGCAAACGGATCCGCGGCCTGCGGGTGGCACAGGGCTGGTCGCTGGAGGGCCTGGCCGCCCGCGCCCGGCTCAGCCAGTCCACCCTCAGCCGGATCGAGAACGGTCAGCGCCGCCTCGCACTGGACCAGCTGGTCGCGCTCGCCCGCGCCTTGGACACCTCGCTGGACCAGCTCGTCGAGACCGCCGCCGACGACATCGTCTCCAACCCGTCCCACGATGGGGCCCACGGGATGATGAGGTGGCCCATCAGAGCCGACCCCGGCACGACCGTCGTGCGCCAGCGCATGGTCGACCCGCCACCGGAAAGCCCATCGCGCATGCGCGCGCACCCGGGCCGCGAATGGTTCGTCGTGCTCTCCGGCACTGTGGTGCTGCTGCTGGGCAACCGGCGCTTCCGCGTCGAGACCAACCAGGCCGCGGAGTTCCCCACGATGCTGCCGCACGCCATCGGCACCGCGGGCGGCCCGAGCGAGATCCTGGGCATCTTCGACCGCGACGCCCGCCGCAGCCATCAGAGCGGCGAGGGCACCGGCGACACGGCGGATCCTTCGCGGCGAACCAGGTGATCCGGGTGCCGGGCGCGGGCGGCGGCTCCCGGGTGCGGCCACCCGGCACGGCCCGGAGCGCGCCACCGGATCCGGGTAATCGGCGGCACTTGCGCGTCCTGCAACCCAGCCGATGGTCTTCTTGCGCATTCGGGGAACCTTCGTGCGTTTGGCGCATACCCCGCTTAGCGTGAGCGCCATGACCAACGAATCCCCGTGCGCAGCGCACGGCCGCACCCACCATGTTCACCAGCACGTGCCCGCCAACAGCGACCATGCGGAAATCCTCGACCTGGACGCCGAAGTCCTCGATGAGCACACCGCCTCCATCACCGCATGGCTGCCCGTCGGGGCCGAACCGCGCCGCATCGTCGACCTGGGCTGCGGAACCGGGGCAGGCACGCTCGCGCTGCTCGCACGTTTCCCTGCGGCAGAGGTGACCGCCGTCGACTCCTCGGCCGAACATCTGCACCGCCTGCGGGAGAAGGCCGCGGCCGACGGTGCGGCCGACCGGGTGCACACCGTGCAGGCCGACCTCGACGCGGAGTGGCCCGAACTCGGCACGCCCGAACTGGTCTGGGCGTCGGCCTCGCTGCACCACATGGCCGACCCCGACAGCACCCTGCGCCGGGTCCGCGACATGCTCGCGCCCGGCGGGCTGTTCGCCGTCGTCGAGCTGGCCGGCTTCCCCCGCTTCCTGCCCGAAGACGCGCCGGAAGACCGGCCCGGCCTGGAAGAACGCTGCCATGCCGCGTTGTCCCACTGGCAAGCCGAGCATGTTCCGCACCGCGGTGCCGACTGGGGCCCCAAGCTGGCCGCGGCCGGGTTCACCGTCGAGGGCGAGCGCACGATCGCGGTCAACGTGGCGGGCTCCAGCACCGAGGCGGTCGGCCGCTATGCGCACACCAGCTTCCAGCGCATACGCGGCAGCCTGGCCCCCGTGCTGCCGGCCGCGGACCTGGCCGCAGTGGACCGGCTGCTCGACACCGCAAGCCCGGACGGCTTCCTGCGCCGGGGCGATGTCGCGGTACGCACCGAGCGCACCGTCTGGGCCGCACGCCGCCCCTGAAACCCGGCGGCCGGGGCCGGGCTGGGACGGGCCGGATGCGTGCGTCTCCACCGGCGCCTGCCACCGGCCGCATTCGCCCTGCCTCTGCCGCGGCCGCCCGGACGCTTCGGCCCGCTGCTCGGGGAGGCGGGGCGCCGGTAACGCAGCGGAAGCCGCGTTATCGGCGCCGGCGTCTGCGGATGCGGTAGGCCCGTTGTTGGCAGGCGCGGGAGCAGTAGTCCCGCGGGCGGCCCTGCCGGCCCGGCCCGACGGGCGCTCCGCATACCGCGCACTCTTTTTCATCACGTGTTACGTCACGGACAAGGCTCTCAATTCCGTCGAGCACCCGTTGGAGACCGAACTCGAAGGGATCCAGCGACGCGTCAAACGCGCCGTCCCGGTACAGGCGGGTCAGCGCGGGATACCGCTCCAGGCGGGCGAACAGCGAGTCGCGGTCGCCCCACCACTGCTCGTCGGCGACCCCGGTGCGCCGTTCGGTGAGCGCTGCTGCCGCCGCCTGCCGCGCGGTGCTGTCAACGAAGCCGCCGACGAGGTTCACCGATGCCACGACCTGCGCCGGCGGAGGGCACGAGGGGCCGGAAACGGGCCGGTCGGAGACGTAGCCGGCGCGGGTCGCCGGCGCCAAAACGGAACAACTTCCCGGCGGCGGGATCCGGTACGGCCATTCGGATACTCCTGCGTGCCCGGGCCCGGTTTCCGCAAAAGCGGCTTCTCTTCGTCCTCGGCGCCTGACAGAATCCGGTTCGCCCCCGAATACAGAACCGGAATCCGATGAGCTCCCCTTACGAATACGAACAGCAACCGCAGCAGCCCCACCAGCAGCCGGGCAGCGGTCCGCAGTACCCCGCTGCCGGCTACGGTCCGCCCGGATACCAGCAGGGTGCCCCGGGGCAACCGCAGTTCGCCCCCGCCTACCAGCAGCCGCAGCAGCCTCCCCACCCGCCGTACCCGCCGCAGCCCCAGCCCGGGTACGGCGCCGGCGGCACCCAGCGGGCGAACCAATACGGGGCGGCGACCGTGCTCTTCCGGTGGTTGGCGTTCGGCATCGACATCGCGGTCACCTTCGGGATGCTCTTCGGCGGCTGGTTCGTGCTGATGCTGACCAGCGCGGGGATCTCCGCGGCGGTGGGCGACGAGGAGGGCACCGTGATGGCGGTGTGCGCGCTGGTGTCGATTGCGCTGCTGCTGGTGGCGACGTTCTGCTACCACTGGCTGCCGGTGGCCAAGCGGGGCCAGACCCTGGGCAAACGCATCGCCCAGATCAAGGTCGTCGACGCCGCGACCGGCGAGCGGCCGTCGTCCGGGAAGGCGGCGTGGCGTGCGCTGGTGATGGCGGCGCTGACCCTGCCGTGCTACCTCGGGCTGGCCATCAGCCTGATGATGATGCTGCGCGATGAGCGGACCTATCTCGGGCTGCAGGACAAGGCCGCGGGCACCCGTGTAGTGGCGGCCGAACGGGTCTGAGCCGGGCGCCGCCGGGCGGGCGGCTGGCTGCCCGCGGTGGCCGCCGACGGCCGCAGTGGCCGGGGCGGGGCGTTCACGGCCCCGCTGTTCAGCAGGAAGGCTCAGATATGACCAGTAAGTTCACCGAGCTTGCCATCGACTGCGCGGATCCCAGCGGGCTCGCCCGGTTCTGGTGCTCGGTCCTCGGCTACGAGGTGCAGGACCAGGACCAAGAGGACGGAGTCGTCATGATCGGCCCGCCCGAGGTACCCGAGGGCAAAGGCCGCCGCGGCCCGGTGCCGCCGGCGTTGACCTTCGCGCGCGTGCCGGAGGGCAAGACCGGCAAGAACCGGCTCCACCTCGACGTCAACCCCACCGACACCGATCGGGACACAGAGGTCCGCCGCCTGCTCGCCCTGGGTGCCCGGCACGCCGACGTCGGCCAGGGCGACGACAGCTGGGTTGTACTCGCCGACCCGGAGGGCAACGAGTTCTGCGTCCTTGCGGGCCGCCACCCCTGACCGGCCGGCAAAGGGGCGCAAACCCCCGCCAGGCCGCCAACGCAGCCCGACCGCCGCCGCCCCGGCCGGCCGCTCCTCTACTGGGCCGCCGTCTCGTAGGCCTCCAGCAGCAGGTCGCCGCGGCGGGTGCGGGCGATGCTGACCCTGCGGCCCTGCCGGCGGCGGTCGATGAGACCGGCCTTGGCCAGTTGAGTGCAGTGGTGGGTGGCGGTGGGTGCGCTGCAGGTGAGCAGGGCCGGGACCGCGCTCATGGGTGTTTCGCGGTCCAGGCAGCGCAGCAGGCGGGCGCGCATCGGTGTCAGCAGCGCGTCGAGCTGTGCCGCCGTCCGTGCCGCTGCGCGGTCGTCGGCGGACGGCGCCAGGGGATAGCCGAACCAGAGCACGTCGCAGCGGTCGAGGTTGCAGGGGGCCGACTCGGGGCGGCCGATCATGGGTGTCAGTACCACGCGGCGCCCGGAGGCGCTGAGTTCGACGGGATCTGCGTCGGGGAACTCCAAGGTGGTGCCGCGCAGCATGCCGCGGGGGTGGGTGGCGGCCAGCGCCACATCGGCGCAGCCGCGGGCCATGGCGGTGCCGATCCGCTGGGCCTCGCGCTCCCGCTGTCCGGCACTGCGCTGCCATGGGCCTTGCAGGTGGTGGCCGATGTCCGCGAAGGCGTCGGCCACCTGGGAAATCCATCGGCGCGGATTGCGCAGGACCCGCTGCCAGTGAGTGGGCGGTGCGCCGGGCGCGAAGGTGAGTTCGAGATCGGCGCGTACCTGCGCACCGCTCAGCGAACGCAGTCGGTCGAGTTCGTCCGCCAAGGAAACGTCGCGGACGGGGTCGCCGGGGCTGAGGCAATCCGGGCACAGCGAGTGGCCGGGCGCCACGATCGGGAAAAGGGCGCGCTGGGCGGCCGGCGGTAGGGAGGCGACGACCTCGGCGGCGCGGGAGTTGCATCCGGCGCCGATCCGGGCCCGCATGCCGTCGCAGGCCAGGGCGAAGACGCTGGCGTAGAGGTTGAAGGCGACGCCCACGCGGACCTCCGCAGGGCTGCCGAAGTCCACGCGGGTGCGGCCGTTCTCAGAGCGCACGCAGACCGTCCCATCTGCTCGTCCGGCGCGCTCAGGAGCAAGGAGCGCCCAACCGTTGCCCAGGGCGCCTGCTGCGTCGGCGCACGGCCGTGGAATGCGCAGGCCCGCCCCCTTCCTCGTACCATTCTCACGGCGTCGGCTGGAACGCGGTTGAAGATCACTTGTGCCGGCGGATGGCGGCGCTTCGGCAGGGCGGACCGGGCCGCTGCGCGCCGTGGACGGCCGGAAACCGCGGGGCCGGCCCGGCGTGCGGGGTCCCGCGGTTTCCCGTGTCCGGTGCCGCCGGTCAGGTCTCCAGCGTGAGGACGTCGGGAACGGAGGGGTCGCGGGTGGCGGCGAGCCAGTAGGCCAAGCCGCCGACACCGGTCATCAGGCCGGGCAGGTGCACGGACGGGGCCATACCGGTTTCGAACTCCGGCTGCGGGCCGGCCATGACGGCGTCAGGCCCGCCGCGGTCGCCGATCACCCGGCGCACGCGGGCGTCGGCGTCGGCGACCATCTCGTCGCCGGTGGCGCCGCGGTGCCGGAGCCGGGCCGCGATGAGGGCATTGCCCAACAGGCCGTGGCAGAGGTTGAGCGACTCGCCCGGTTCGCTGTTGCGCAGCAAATCCAGCGCTGCCCCCAACCCCGGGCCGCCGTCCGCCAAGGGCCACGCGGCCCGGGCCAGCGCGATACCGGGAGCGCCGTGGCACCAGGCCGCCATCGTGGTCGTATCGTCGTCGGCGGCCCGCAGATCCGGCCACACACCGCCGCGCCGGTGGGCGTCGTCCCAGCGGAAGGTGTCCGCGGCCAGGTCCGTGTCGGCCGCGCGCGCCAGGCCGTGCTCGCCCGCTCGGGCGAGGGCGTAGAGCGCGCCGGCGGAACCGTGTGCGAAACCGATCAGCGACGTATCATTCGGAGCCATCGGCCAGTGCGCACCGGTTCCGTCGACCTGCGCGTGTGAGCGCAGCATCTCCGCCGCCGTTGCGGCCGCGGCCCGCAGGCGCTGGGCCCACTGGGCCTGGGGGAGCAGGTCCAGCGTGCCGGTTGCGGCCAGTACCGTGCCCGCTGCGCCGCTGACCACGTCCATGGTGCCGTCCGGGGCGCGCTCGACCAGGTCGAGCAGGCCCTCGGCCGCGGACCCGAGCGGAGCTCCGTGGCGGGCGGCGAGGACCGTTTCGGCCCACAGCACGCCGCCGGCGCCGCCGTGCGCTCCGTGGGAGGGGGTCGCGTTTCGGAGCACCTGGCGCGCAGACGAGGCCTGGACCTCCAGTGCGAAGCCGCGGTGTTCGGGCAGGTCATAGGCTGCGCCCAGTTCGGCGAGTGCGACCGCGATGCCCGACAGCCCGTCGTAGAGCGCGGGTCCCGGAGAATGCATGATCCAGCGCAGCGGTTCGCGGACCGTGGTGCCAAGGGTGAGGAACTCGCCGTCCCGGGAGTACACGCAGTGGCGGATCCGGTCGGCGACCCGGGCCGCCAGCCGCCGCTCGGCCGCATCCGACCAGTTCAGCAGCTGTGCGCCGGCGGCCCGGTCCGATCGGGGCCGGGTGGTCGGCGCGTCGGCGGGCGCCGCCGGGGCCGCGGTCTCGAAGGAGTTGACCGGCGTGCCGGCGGTCGTGCCGCGCGCCCGTTCGCAGGCGAAGGACAGCCCGATCACCGTGCACTGGAATGCCAGGTCGGCTTCTCCGGCGCGCTCCAGGCGGCGCCGCAGGCGGCCGGCGGCGTCGTCTGCGAAGTAGTCGCGGATGACCGTTCCGTCCGTGCAGTGCACGTCGCGGCTTCCGCCGGAGTGGCGGAAGTAGGGGATGTCGCCGTTGGCCAGGTCGGCGTGTTCGTGTGCCATCAGCCGCGCCAGCGCGGGGTAGGTCTTCACCGTCGTCCACAGGCTCGACAACACGATGTCGGGTCCCAGCGGGTCGCGCAGTACGTTGGGGTGGGTGCTGCCGTTCAGCTTCGCGCCGTAGGTGCGGGTGGGCCGCGGCACGTACCGCAGGGTCACCGACTCGGCGCGGTCGATCAGCCGCGCCAGCCCGCCCTGCCGCCACATCGCCACCACCCCCCGGTAGGCGGTGCGGTAGCCCTCGACGAAGTCCTGCTCGTACCCGGCGACCGAGTTGCGGTCCCGGGTCCCCCGCGGGGCGTTGGTGCCGTGCGCGGGCAGTTCGAAATCGCGCATCTCATAGCGGGGGCCGCGGCCGTTGTCGACCAGTTGGCGCGTCTGCAGGTTCGCCGGCTCGATACCGCCGGCCAGGGCGCTGATCTCGGCGTTGCGTGCGCTGGGGTCGAAGCCGGGCAGGATCAGCAGGTTGGCCACCGAGTCGCTGATGGCCGATGCGTCCGGCGGGTATGTTCCGTCGCCGTTGCCGTCGTGCGGCGGTGTCAGAGCGGCGGTCAGCAGTGTCTCGCAGTCGATGACCGCGGGACGGTCGCCGACCGCCACGATGTTCTCGTAGTGCAGGTCGATGGAGCAGATCAGGGTCGTGACGGCGGCCAGCGCACCCAGGTTGCGGTAGTAGCGGGCCGGGTCGGCCTCCTCGCTGTTGCGCAGAAACTCCTGCCAGCCGTAGGTGCCGCGGTCCAGGGTCCGGGCGCAGTGCACGTCGGCGGCTCCGCGTTCCCGCAGCAGGGAGCACAGGTCGGCCCACCATTGGTCGACGCCGGCGGGGCGCGGCTTGTACATGAGTACGGTGCCGTCGGCGAACGTGATGCGGTGCGTGGTCCGGCCGCGGTTGTGCCGGTCGCCGAGCGCGCCGGACAGCGAGGCCACGTCGGTCTCGGCGGCGATGCCGAAGGTGTCGGACAGCAGCGGGCGGTCGGCGGCCAGCCGGTCGAGCAGCTCCCTGCGGGCGTCGGCCCACCCGGAGGCGACGGCCCGGCAGTAGGGCTCCAGGCGCGGGTACTCGGCCAGCAGGCGGGCGATGCCCTCCGGGGTGCGCAGTTCGGCGAGCAGGGCGGCCTGCCGGTCCGGGAACCGGTCCTCGCCGACCCCGTGCAGGCTGAGGTGCAGGTGCAGCACGACGGTGCGGGCGGTCGTCTCGGCGCACAGCCGGGCGGCCTCCGCAATCGTCTCGTGCTCCGGGGCACCCGGCGGCACCAGGTCGCCGAGGGAGCCCTCGCCCAGGGCCAGCGCAAGGAACCACGGCAGCAGCGCGTTCTGCGGGCTGATCTCGGCCTGGAGCGGGTCCGGCAGTGTCTCCGGTGGCGCCGGCGGCGGCAGCGGCACCGCGGGCCCGTTGCGGGTTGCCGGCGTGCGCCGGATCTCGGCGGCCCACTGCTCGGCTTCAGCGCGGTCGGTGAACCAGCTCAGGTCGGCAAGGGAGAGGCCGGGAACCCGTTCGGGCGCGGCAAAGGCGGCGGGTGCCTCGGCGAGTTCCGCCAGTGCCGGCGTGGCGGGGGCGGGCCGGCCGGCGGCGGGGTGGGGGTGGTGCAGAGCTGACATGGTCGGGCCTTCCGGGCTCGGTGGTTACTGGGACCGGGGCGGGTCGGCGCGAGGCTGCCCGGACCGGCGCGGACCGGCGCGGACCGCATCAGGCGGGCTCGGCGGCGACCGGAGCGCGGGTCAGATCGACCACCCGGTCGGCCGCCCCGGCGAGCCGCTCGTCGTGGGTGGCGGCGATGACCGCGGTCGGCAGCGAACCCAGGCAGCGCAGTACGGCGGTGGCCGAGTCCCGGTCCAATCCGGCGGTGGGTTCGTCGACCAGCAGGACCGTCGGGCGCCGCAGCAGCGCGCGCACCAGCGCCACCTTGCGCCGCTGCCCCGCCGACAGTTCCGGGCACCGCGGCGAGAGCGCCGACGCCAGGCCGTCGGGCAGCGCGTCGATGATGGACTCCGCGCCGATGGCCGCGAAACCCGCTCGGATCTCGTCGTTGCCGATCGGCAGGCCGGCGGCGACCATCGCGCCCAGCGGCCCGCCCGGCAACATGGGTTCCTGGGCGACGAGCGCGGTGGAGCCGCCCCGCCCCGGGATGTCGGGACCGCCGGGTGCCGCGCCGTAACCGACCGACCCGGCCGCCGGCCGGGTCAGCCCGGCCAGGGTGCGCAGCAGCGTCGTCTTGCCGCACCCCGACGGGCCGACGAGGGCGACGAACTCGCCGTGCCCGATTCGCAGGTCGAGGCCCTCGACCACCGGCTCGGCGGCGCCGGGAGGGGTGCACGCCAGGCCCTGCACGGCCGCAGCGGGTTCCCCGGCGGTGCCGGCCGCGGCGCGCCCGAATTCGGGCGGCTGCCAGGGCTGCGGTTGCATCTCGCGCCCGGCCTCCCACTTCACGGCGGCCGGGGCCATTTCAAAGTAGCGCTGCAGGTCGTTGACGAGGGGGACGAACGCGCTGACCGTGACAATGGCGACCATGTTCAACCCCAGGGCCAGCGGAAGCGACAGGTCCCCGGCGGTGATCCGCTCGTGGGTCAGCGCCAGCAGCGCCATGGGGACCACGAGCGAGACCACCCGCTGCACCGCGGTGCCCGCAGCGGTGTAGCGGCGCCGGTGTGAAGCGCGGTCGAGCCAGTCCGCGCCGGCCCGCCGCCACTGGTCGAGCAGCCAGCCGTCCGCCCGGATCGCCCGGTGGTCCTCCAGCGCTTCGACGGCGACCCCCGTCTGCGCACCGAAGGCGCGGAACTCCTCCATCTCCGCGTGCGAGGCGTCGGCCTGGCGCCGGCCCAGCCACACCGCCAAGGCGCAGGCCGCGGCCGAGATCGCCGCCGCGGCAAGGAAGAACACCGGTTCGAACGCGAGGAGGAAACCGAATCCCAGCGCCGCGGTCATCAGGGAGCCGATCGCCGACAGCGCCGACGTGGCCGCGGGCTCGTGCGCCGTCGGCGCTTCGATCAGTTCGTGCGACACTTCGTGCGCCGAGCGCTGCGCCACAAAAAACGGATCGAGGGTACGCAGCCGGCCGGCGAGGTGGTGGACGCGCCCGGCCTGGGACCGGTCCTGCGCGCGCCGCCCGGCCAGTTCGCGGGCAGCCGCGAACCCGGCGAACAGGCCGATCGCCAGCAGCAACCCCGCGCCGACCAGTACCCCGTCGGCGATGGGGGCTCCGGCAATGAGCTTGCGGTAGAAGTACTGGGTTGCCGCGGCGGGCAGGAACACGGCGGCGGAGGCGAGCAGCAGCACCGGCAGCAACCGGCGCCACGGGCCGCGCGCCCCGTCGGCGCCGCCGAACAGGCGCCGGTGCTGATCGAGGAGCAGCGCGGCGCGCCGGCGCAGCGGGGCGCCGGGCGGGTCCACGCTGATGACGATGCCGCTGGATTCCCGTTCGAACTCGGCGGTGGAGATCTTGCGCCGCCCCGACGAGGGGTCGACCACGGTGAGGCGCTCGCGCCGCGTCGAGAACGATTCGACCACCACGTAGTGGCCGCTGGCGTAGTGCGCGATGAGCGGCAGCGGGAGGCTCTGCAGGTCGGCCGCCGCGGCCCGGAAGCCGCGGACACCGAGCCCGCTGCGGCGGCCGGCCTGGACGAGGTCGTATGCGCTGGCTCCCCGGGTGCGGCTCGGCAGTGCGGCGGCGATGGCGAGCGGGAAGGCCGCGATCCCGTACGCACGCAGCACCATGGCCAGGCAGACGGCGCCGCAATCGCGGGGGCTGCTCTGCATGAGTGCGCGCACGCGGCGGGGCATGGGTGTTCCCTTCTTCGCAGGCAGGAGCATGGAGCCGCCTGAGCGGGGCGGTGCCGGACGGCGACGGCGGCGGCAGCGGACCGAAGACCGAAGCGGTGCCGGCGGGTCCCGGTCCGCAGCACCGGCCCGGGACCCGCTCATGCGCCTAGGCGCAGTTGCAGATGGTGTTCTGGCAGGTTTCCACCGTGGGCGGTCCCGTGCTGGTGATGCCGCAGAACTCGGTCATGATGGCGGTGCAGATCGGGCCCAGTGTCGGGCTGCCGCCCTGGGCCGCGGTCAGCTCCTCTTCGCCCAGCTCCACCGGACCGATCGGGTGGTGCGGGTCGGCGTCGGTGAAGCTGACACGCAGCAGGTCGTTCGTGGACATCTGGCTCCTTTCCCTCTTCTACGCCGGAGCGCCCGGCGGCCGCACATCGGAAACGCCCGCTCCCGTTGTGCTGCGAAGTAGGGCAGGCCGTTCGGCCTGCGGCCCCGACCGGGTTCGCTCCTGGCTTCGTTGACCTCATCGGCGCCGCAGGCGCGGGTCAGTGCCCGGACGCAGTCAGGAGCTTGGCACCGCGGTTGCCGCCGGGTCCGCTCACTTAGCCGATCTTCGAAGCTTGCGGCGCCGCCCGCGGCCGCCGGCGGGGCGCCCGGCAAGGAGCGCCATCCACCGTTCGGCGGATGCGCGGGTCGGCCGGATCCGCGGCGGATCGGCGCCGGACGGGCGATTCCGCCCCGGGCCCCTGTCGGCCAGGCTTGTCGGCATGGCGATCATCGAGGTCGAAGAGATCAGCAAGAGGTACGGCGGCCGGGCGGTCCTGGACCGGGTGTCCTTCTCGGTGGAGGAGGGGGAGGTCTTCGGCCTGCTCGGTCCGAACGGGGCGGGTAAAACGACTGCGGTGGAGTGCGCGGAGGGGCTGCGGCGTCCCGGCTCCGGGGCGGTGCGGGTGCTCGGGTTCGACCCGTTCCGGCGGGGTGCGGAGCTTCGGGAGCACATCGGTGTCCAGCTCCAGCACACGCAGCTGCCCGACAACATCAAGGTGTGGGAGGTGCTCGACCTCTACGCCTCGTTCTACGCCAGGCCCCGCGACTGGCGGGCGCTGCTGGAGCGGTGGGGCCTCGCGGACAAGCGGGACGCGCGGTTCGCGAAGTTGTCCGGCGGGCAGCGGCAGCGCCTGTTCATCGCCCTGGCCTTGGTCGGCGACCCCAAGGTCGCGTTCCTCGACGAGCTCACCACCGGGCTGGACCCCCAGGCCCGCCGGGCCACCTGGGAGCTGGTCAAGCGGGTGCGCGCCGAGGGCGTGACCGTGGTCCTGGTCAGCCACTTCATGGACGAGGTCGAGGAGCTGTGCGACCGGGTCGCGGTCCTCGACCAGGGCCGTGTCGTCGCCCTCGACACTCCGGCGGGGTTGATCGACGGTGTCGACGCCGAGTACCGGATGAGCTTCCGGCTCATGGAGGGCGGCACCGCGGAGCCGGAACGCCTGCTGGGCGGCCTCGGCGGCGTGGCGTCGGTTTCCCGCACCGGTGACCTGGTCGTCGTGGCCGGCCGCGGCGACTTCGCCACCGCTGTCACCGCCGCCCTGGCCCGCGAGTCGGTACTCGTCGGCGACCTGCGCGTCGACAAGCGCACCCTCGACGACGCCTTCATCGCGCTGACCGGCCGCTCCCTGCAGGCCTGACACTTGCCCCCCGCCCCGCCGCCCGGAACGCCCCCTCACCCCTGGAACGGAAGATCCGCCGTGCAGATGCTCGCCAAACTCACCACCGTCGAGACCAAGCTGCTGGTGCGCGAGCCCGGCGCAGTGTTCACCCTGGCCATCCCCTTGTTCATCCTCGTCGTCTTCGGCGGTGCGATCGAGGAGGGCGACACGGTCCTGCTGCCGATGGCGGTCACCATGGCGATCGGCCTGGTCGGCATGTACCTGCTGCCCACGACCCTGGCCACCTACCGCGAGCGCGGCATCCTGCGCCGGCTTTCGGTGACCCCGGTCCGCCCCGCCAACCTGCTCGCCGTGCAGATCCTGCTCCAGTTGGTCCTCACCGTTGCCGCGGTCTGCCTGCTGCTCGCGGTCGGGGCCGGTTTCCTTGGAGCCGCCGCGCCCGGTGCCCTGGGGTTCCTCGCGGCCTTCCTGCTCGGTACGGCGGCGATGTTCTCCGTTGGGCTGCTCATCGCTGCGCTGGCCTCCAACGGCCGCGCCGCCAACGGTTTCGGTGTGCTGCTCTTCTTCCCGATGTCCTACCTGGGCGGACTCATGCAGCCCGCCGATCGGATGCCCGATATCCTGGCGCTCGCCGGCCGGTACACCCCGCTGGGTGCGCTGCGGCAGAGCCTGCACGAGGTCTGGAGCGGCGCGTTCCCCGCTGTGCTGCCGCTGGTCACCATGGCCGTTTACGCCGTGGTCCTCAGCCTCGTCGCGGCCCGGTTCTTCCGCTGGGAGTGAGCATGGAGACGGCGCCCGAACCCGAACCCGACCTCGACCTGCGGGAGGCGCGGCTGCGCCGCCTCGTGGGCTCCGTGCCCTACGTCCTGCTGGCGGGCTCCGCAGTCCTGACCCTGGCCACCACCGACCTCTCCCGGTCGGATCTGCTGGAGCTGCTCGGGCTGGTGGTCCTTGCGGCGGCCCTGCTGGGCGCGATGAGCGGCATGGCCCCGCACTCGGATTCCCGCCCGCGGGTGGCGGCGGCGTGCGTCGCCGCCCTGGTGGTGCTGATCGCGGCGCTCAGCACCCGCGGTGTCTGGTTCGCGGGCCTGTTCGGCTTCGTCGGCTACCTGTACTCCTGGCGGTTCCTCCGGGGCCGGTGGCGGTACGCGGGGGTGACCGCGACCGCCGCCGTCGCCGTCACCGCCTACATGGGCGGGTTGCCCGCCCCCGAACCCCTGCCGGTTCTGCTGCACCTGTCCTTCGTCGCCTGCATCGCCGTGCTGGTCGCGGCGTTCAGCCAGGTCGGCGAGGTCACCGCGGAGCGCAGCGACGAGCACCGGCGGATGGTGGAGCGGCTGCGCGAGACCATCCGGGAGAACGAAGGCCTCCACGCCCAGCTGCTGGTGCAGGCCCGCGAGGCCGGTGCGCACGACGAACGCGAGCGCATGGCCCGGGAGATCCACGACACCCTGGCCCAAGGGTTCGTCGGCATCATCACCCAGCTGCAGGCTGCCGAACGGGCCGCGGACAGGGCCGGGGGAGCGGCCGGAAGTACCGCGGAGGGCACCGGGGCCGCCGCGGGCGCCGGCGGCAGCACCGATGCGGCGGAGTGCGACCGTGCCCAGTGGCGGCTCCGGGTCGCCAACGCCGTCCGGCTGGCCCGCGACAACCTCGCGGAGGCGCGCAGGTCCGTGCACGCCCTGGGGCCGGCGCCGCTGGAGGCCGCGCCGCTGCCCGAGGCCCTGTCCGGCCTCGCGGCCGAGTGGTCGCGGCTCAACGGCGTGCGCGCCGACTTCACCGCGACCGGACCGGTCCGCCCCTTGCACGGCGAGGTCGAGGCCGTCCTGCTCCGCACCGTCCAGGAGTCCCTGGCCAACGTGGCCCGGCACGCCGGAGCCACCCGGGTGGGGGTGACCCTGTCCTACATGGAGGACCTGGTCGTGCTGGACGTGCGCGACGACGGTGCGGGTTTCGAGGCGGCGTCCGACACCCGGCCGGCCCCGGTGCCGGAGCCGCCCGCGGAGCCACCCGCCGGGCGAACACCCGGCAGCTGCGGCGCCCACGGCGGGTTCGGGCTGACGTCGATGCGGCAGCGGGTCACGCGCCTGGCGGGCATCCTGGAGATCGAGTCCGAACCCGGTGCCGGGACGGCGGTCTCGGCCGCCGTCCCGGCCGTTCCCAGGGAGGCCGCCGGTGGCTGAACCCCCCGTCCGCGTGCTCATCGCCGACGACCACCCCGTCGTCCGCGACGGCATCCGGGCCATGTTCGCCGGCGACCCGGGGTTCGAGGTGGTCGGCGAGGCCGGCGAGGGCGCGCGCGCCGTCGAGCTCGCGCGGTCCCTGGAGCCCGACGTGGTCCTCATGGATCTGCGCATGCCGGGCACGGGCGGTGTGGCGGCGATCCGCGAGCTGGCCCGGCTGGGGCTGCCCGCCCGGGTCCTGGTGCTGACCACGTATGCGACCGACAGCGATGTCGGCCCCGCCATCGAGGCCGGAGCCACCGGCTACCTCCTCAAGGACACCCTGCCCGAGGAGGTGACCCGCGCGGTCCGCCTGGCAGCGCGCGGCGAGACCGTACTCTCGCCGCTGGTGGCCAGCCGGCTGGTCGGCCGGGTCCGCGGGCCGGCCGTGTCGTTGAGCGACCGGGAACTGGAGATCCTCCGGCTCATCGCCGGCGGCTCCACCAACCGCGAGGCGGCGGCGAGCCTGTTCATCAGCGAGGCCACGGTCAAGACCCACGTCCTGCACATCTACGCCAAACTCGGCGTCAACGACCGGGCCGCCGCTGTCGCGGCGGGTTTCCGGCGCGGCCTGCTGGACCCGGGCGACGGATGACCCCGGCGAGTCGGTGCGCGCGGCCCGCGCATCACGCCCGGCCCGCGGCCCCGTTGGCGGCCGCTCCGGCCCCGTCGCGTTGCTCGTCCTCGCGGGAGAAGATGTCGATGTCGGCCTCCTCGCCGCCGACGGTCAGCGTGTCCCAGGGACCGCTGCGCGCCGGCGAACGCAAGGCGTCGCGGCGCGGCCCACCGGTCGTGGCGCCGGTCCCGGTGCGGCAGGTCGTGCTTCTCTCCAACGGCGGTAGCGGCCCGCACCGCCGCAGCATAGGGTGACCCCGGATTCGCCGGCCGTCCGCGCCGGCGGAGACCGAGGGAGGCGCAGGTGGGCGGTACCGCCGGGGCGGATGAGGTCATGTCCCCGCGGCGCCGCGCGCTCGCGGCGGTTCGCGGGGCCGGGCTCGCCACCATGTGGACGGCCGCGGGCATGGGGATCGCCGTGCTCTCCTACATCATGCTCGCGGCCGTACTCACCGTGGCGCTGCTGTGCCTGGTCGGTATCGGGCTGCTGCTCATCGGGCCGACGCTGGCGGGTGTGCGGGCCGTCGCCGACCTGGAGCGGAGGCGGCTGCGCGCGATCGGCCACCGGGTCGTCTCGCCCTACGGGGGGCCGCCGACCTCCCTGCCGGCCGCCGTGCGGAGCCTTGCCGCGCCTGAGGTCCGGCGCGATTTCGGCTGGCTGGCGTGCAACGTGACGTTCGGGATCATCGTCGCGGCTCTCGGAGTGCAGCTCGCCTACAACGTCGTGCGCTACGCTACCTTTCCGCTCTGGTGGTCGCTGGTGCCGCCGCACAAGGCCTACGCGCTGAACGGATACGTCGCGGTCGACTCCTGGCAGGATGCCTTTCTCATGGCCGCGACCGCCCCGCTCTGGGCGGCCTTGTGGCTCTTTCTCGAACCGCGGTTGATGCGGGCGCAGGCTCTACCGGGCGCGGCGCTGCTGAATCCCCATCCCGACGTGGACTTGTCGGCACGCTTGGCCGAACTCACGACGAGCCGTGCCGCCGTGCTGAGCGCCCACGCCGCCGAACTGCGCCGGATCGAGCGTGCGCTGCACGACGGCGTGCAGAACCGGCTCGTGGGAGTCGCCGTGCTTGCCGGCGTGGCGCGGCAGGCGCTGGCCCGCGACCCGGCACAGGCGGATGCCGCACTGGAGCGTATGCAGGGCTCCGTCGAGGACGCCCTAGCCGAGTTGCGGTCGGTCGTCCGCAGCATTCTGCCGCCCGTGCTCGAAGACCTCGGCCTGGAAGGCGCGCTGTCGGCACTGGCGGCAGACAGCGCGGTGCCCTGCCGGGTGACCACCGGCATAGCCGCGCGGAGCCCTGCGGCGGTGGAGGCCACGGCGTACTTCGCGGTCACCGAGGCGTTGACGAACGCCGCAAGGCACAGCGGCGCCGGCGAAGTGCTCGTGGACGTCCGGCGCACCGCCGACCGCCTTGTCGCCGTCGTGCGCGATGACGGCCGCGGCGGGGCCGACAGCGCTGCCGGTTCGGGCCTGGACGGCATCGTGCGCCGAGTGCAAGCGCTCGACGGCGAGGTCGCAATCGACAGCCCGCCGGGAGGACCGACCGTCGTGACAGTGGAGCTGCCGTGCGAATCGTGATCGCCGAGGACGACGCCCTGCTGCGGGACGGGCTGTCGCTCGTCCTGCAGGGCGCCGGATACGAGGTGCCGGCCGCCGTCTGCGATCCGGACGGGTTCGCCACCGCGGTCGACACCCACCGGCCGGACGTCGCGTTAGTGGACGTGCGGATGCCGCCCACCCATACCGACGAGGGAATCCGCGCCGCGATGGCGGCCCGGCGCGCCCACCCGGGGCTGGCCGTACTCGTGCTGTCGGCCTACGTGGAGCAGAGCTTTGCCACCGACCTGCTCGCCGAGGGCGCCGACCGCGTCGGCTACCTCCTCAAGGAGCGCGTGGGTCGGGTCGACACCTTCCTGGCGGCCCTGCAACGGGTGGCGTCGGGCGGCACGGCGATCGACCCCGAGGTCATCACCCAACTGTTCCGACGGCAATCGACCGGCCACCTGGACCGGTTGAGCGCTCGGGAGCACGAAGTACTGGCGAGAATGGCCGAAGGACTGGGCAATACCGCCATCGCCGAGCAGTTGTCCATCACCGATAATGCGGTGCACAAGCACATTCGCAATATCTTCACGAAGCTGCAGCTGCCTCCCGATAGCCGTACCGACCGCAGGGTCGCCGCAGTCCTGCGCTATCTAGAACACAATAAATGACCGGCGGCCGCCTGCGGCGGGTCCGGTCGGCGATGATCCACCGGGTGCGCCTGACGGCGCCGCCTGAGCGCGTCTGCTGACCGCCCGCTGTGCACCGCATGGCCTTGGCCGCATGCGCCGTTCCGCCGCGGGACCGCCCGCTGAGAACCCTGGCCTGTGGGCGCCGGGTCAGGCCGCTCGCAGGGACGGCCGGTGAGCCGGCGGTCCGGTCCGGTCGGAGCCTGGCCGATCGGGCCTGGTCGGCTGGGCCTGGTCAGCTGGAGGTGTCCGAAGGCCCCGCTTCCAGCGGCGCGCGGCCATCGGGGGACAGAAGGCACCCGTTCCCGCGGACGGCAAACCGGTGGAGTACAGCCTGCTGTACCCGAAACGCACCGGTTCGCATCATGGGAATCGTTGCACGATTCTTCGTACGCTGAGTGCCATGCCGATAAGAATTCGTTTCCAGAAAATGGTCTCCCGGGGTCCCCTAATCAGTTTTTTCGTGCTGGCCTGCGGAATGAGCTGGCTGTTCTGGGTGCCGTATGTGCTCGGCCAGGACGGCATCGGGATCCTGCCGTTCCACGTCCCGAAATTCGGTGGAAGCAGCATGGTGCTCGGTGTCATGCCCGGTGCTTTCATCGGGCCGATCACCGCAGCGTTCACGGTCACCGCGGTCGCGGAAGGCAGGAGCGGACTGCGGACGTGGCGTGCCCGGCTGATCCACTGGCGCACCGGAGTGCGGTGGTACGGATTCGCCGTCATCGCCATCCCCGCCACGTTGGTGCTCAGCGTCCTGCTGCTGCCAGGGGCGGCGGCGGAGCTACGGCTCCCTTCGGCGACGGTACTGATGACGTACGCGGCGGTGGTCGTCGTCCAGTTCTGCACCTCCGCGCTGGCTGAGGAACCGGGATGGCGGGACTTCGCGCTGCCGCGGCTTCAGGACAGGCACGGTCCGGTGCTCGGCACCGTCGTACTCGGGCTGTGCTGGGCCGGGTGGCACCTGCCGTTGTTCCTCACCACGTGGGGCGACGGTGCCGGCCTCCTCGGGATCGCCGTGTTCATCGTCTTCTGCGTCGCCTTGAGCCTGGTGATCACGTGGGTCTTCAACAGGACCGGCCAGAGTGTTCCGGTGGCCATGCTGCTGCATGCCGCCGTCAACGCCCACAGCGTGGTCCTGCAGTCGGCGTTCTATCCGGAACTCGACGTCGGGTACACGTTCGGCGGCGGCATCAACGCTTTCGCCATGGCGCTGGTCGCGCTCGCACTCATCGCCGCCACGCGGGGCCGCCTGGGTTACCGGCTGGCGGAGCGCTCGCCGGAGCCGGCGGCGCCGTCCCGAATCCGCGAGTGAGGCGGCTCAGCGACCGGATCGCCGCCGCAGGCGAAGAACACGCGGCCGTGCGCTCGTTATGTCGGGTTCCCGGCGATGATCATCAATGCCGGGAAGTTAGGGCGGTGGATCCATTG